>JAZQRG010000555.1:0-5943 GCA_045629445.1 Mycetocola sp.
CCGGAGGGGTAACCGGAGGGGTGACCGGAGGCGTGACCGGAGGGGTGACCGGAGGCGTAACCGGGGGTGTCACCGGAGGGGTGACCGGAGGCGTCACCGGCGGCGTCACGACCGGGCAGACCTCTGTCACACCGTCGACGGTGCGGTCGTAGCGATCCTCCAGGGCGTTGATCTCGACCTTGTATGAGTGTCCGACCACCGTGCCATCAAAGGGGTAGGTCGCGGAAAAGGCTGCGCCGAACGAAGCGTTTGCGATCTCGACCCCGTCCAGAGTGACGATGACCCGGTTTGGAGTCGGCTCCGCCTCGGTGATTGCGTAGCTCTCCAGTGCGATTGTGAGTTCACTGCACGTGGCATCAACTTCGGGGGTGTGCGCGCTTGCGGGTGCGGCACCGGCGAGGAGCACGAATGCAGCGCCGACGAGGAGGCTGGCGTTGAATCCGGCCATCAGTTTGTTGTGGGTTTTCAAGATATCCGTTCCAGGCGCGCAACCGGTTAGGGACAGCAGGCGCCATTGGGCCCGGCTCGAGCGGCACAGCAAATCGCGCTTGTAGCGCGGGATCGCCGGCACTCGGGCCTGGCGTGCGCCGGTTTCGATCGACCGGACGCTAAGTCGAGAGGAGATTTCCTCTCGCAAAACCCATACTCCGCTGCGTGTATCAGGATCACCGGCGCATTAGACCCAATTACCCACGCCAAACAGAAGGGTTGCCGCAGTATTGGTGTCCGTGCCCCCTGGCGACCGTTGATTGAGCAGGCCACCGCGCGATCTTTCAGGACGATCGCGGCAGTTTTGTCCTGATAGCCGTGCGATTACCCGCGCGGCCGTCGTGCCTGGCCTATGTCGCGACCGTCTCTCAGAGCCGCGAGTTTGCGGGTGGCCCCGTCGCGGCATCCGTACCGATCGCGGCAGGCGCCGTCACGGCATCTGTACCGATGACGCCCGTCGCGACCGCATCCGGGTTACCACTGAACCGGGTGCTGCGCTTCTTCGTTCCACCCGACCTGCCATAGACGAGGTACATGGTGAGGCCCATGATGATCATGAGCAGCACGGTGTAGACGAATGTGATCGACATCGAGTCGAGGTTGTTCTCCCCCTCGGTGCTCGCCTTGATCGCGATGCCGAGCGGCTCGTACAGCGGGTGGTAGAGGAACACAGCGGCGTCGTAGTCGTCGAGCAGGCTGTTGAAGTTGAGCGCCGTGATCGCAGCAGCCGTCGGGATGACGAGCGGGAACAGCACCTTGCGGAAGGTAAACAGTGACTTCGCACCCAGGATGCGCGCGGCATCCTCGAGGGAATCAGGGATCGACGCGAACGCCGCCTTGAGCAGTCGCAAGGTGAACGGCACCTTCACGATGATGTACGCGACGAGGAGCAGCACGGCGGTTCCGGTGAGCACCTGCCCGCCGATGAGCGGATTCGGGCGGTCGAATGTCATCACGAGGGCGAGCGCGATGAGGATGGTCGGCAGGATCCACGGGATGTGCAGGAGGTATTCCAGAGTGGATGTCACGGGGTTGCGATACTTCTGGATCACCCGCGCGACGAACAACAACCCGCCGACGACGATGAGCGCGGCGAGCGCGCTGTAGACGACGCTGACGACGAACGGCCGCAGCACAGCGGGAGTGCCGAAGACCGTGGCGTAGTTGTCGAGAGTGAATGAGCTGAGCGTGATCGACCCGGTGAGCACGGCCGTCGAGTCTACGAATGAGAACAGCACGATGAGCAGCACGGGCGTCGCGTAAATCACGAAGAGGATGTAGGCGACGACGTGGACGATGACGTTCGCGGCGCGGTTGGGGATCCGCTGTTTCTGCGGAGGGGTGGCGACCTTCGCGACCGAGAAGTAGACGCCGGACTTCTCGACCCGGTTCATCACCGCGAGCAGGATGATCGTCGCGACGCCGAGAATGATCGCGAGAAGCGCCGCGAGGTCGCGCGAACTGGCGCTCTTCGAGAAGGTGACGATCATGGGAGCGATGGTCTGGAAGTCGGCGCCGCCGAGCACGATCGGTGCCGTGAGCGCGCCGAGGCCGGTGAGGAAGGTCAGCACGGTCACGGCGAAGATCATCGGCCGAAGAGCGGGCAGCACGATCTTCCAGAGGATACGCCAGGTCGACGCTCCCATATTTCGCGCTGCTTCGATGGTCTGGTAGTCGATCTTCGCGAGCGACGACGAGAGGAAGAGCATGTGGTTGGTTGTGGTCGCGAACGTCATTACGAGCACGACGGCAAAGAAGCCAGAGAACCAGTTGGGGTCGACCTCTGGCCAGACATTGCGAACGGCGTTGGTGATGAAACCGTAGCGCCCGTAGATGAAGTTGTAGCCGGCGGCAAGCACGATACCGCCGTAGATCAGGGTGGTGGCGTACCCCAGCCACAGCACGCGGGCACCACGGATCTGGAAGTACTTCGTGACAAGCACGATGAAGATGCCGACAACGTTGACCGTCACGGAGAGCGTGAGGGCGAGAAGGAAGCTGTTGAAAAGGCTCTTCATCGCGCGTTCGGAGCTGACGAGCTTCTCGACAGCTCGCGCACTGAACTCACCACCGGGGAAGAACGTAGAGACCAGGAGGTTGATGTTCGGGAACAGCAGGAAGGTGGTGATGAACCACAGGAGCACGAGAGAGACGACGATAACCAGCGGTGAGCGGAGCATCGTCCGCAGTGATGAGTTCCGCATGTCGGCCGCTCAGTACTGCAGAATCGCGGTCGGGTCGATGTAGAGGTCGGCTGTCGCGCCGGGCTGAAGCACCGCTTCGCCGTTCTCCGTCACCATCGCGAGGAGCGTTGTGCCGCTCGATTCGATCTCGTAGGTGCTGTACGCGCCATGGTAGGTCCGCGCGGCGACAACCCCATCGAGACGGATGCCGACATCCCCGGTTCGCGGCGGGTACAGCGACACCTTTTCCCGGCGCAGATAGGACGGCTTCGCCGGATCGAGCCTCGAGGCGCCAGCAGAGACGAGACGCTGGACGAAGTCCGGCGAGAGGGTGTTGATTGCGCCCACGAAAGTGCACACGAATTCCGTCCGCGAGCGGTCGTAGATCTCCGCGGGTGTTCCGACCTGTTCGACGACCCCCTTGTTGAAGACGGCGATCCGGTCGCTCATCGTCAGGGCTTCCTCCTGGTCGTGCGTCACGTACACGGTCGTGATGCCCAGCTCGGTCTGGAGGTTCTTCAGCTGCTCACGGAGCTGGACCCGCAGCTTGGCGTCGAGGTTGGAGAGCGGCTCGTCGAGCAGCAGGATGCGCGGCTTGAGCACGAGCGCCCGGGCGATGGCCACGCGCTGCTGCTGTCCGCCCGAGAGTTCGGCGACATTTTTGTCGAGCTGCTCCCTGGTGAGCTCCACCTGGTCGGCGATCTCAGCGACCAGCTTGTCGGTTTCTGCCCTTTTCGTCTTGCGAACGGCGAGCCCGAAGGCGATGTTCTCACCGACGCTCATGCTCGGGAACAGTGCATAGTTCTGGAACACCATGCCGACGCGACGCTTCTCGCTCGGCACTCGCGTGGCATCCGTGCCGTCGATGATGATCTTGCCGCGCGATGGCTCGATGAAGCCGGCGAGAGTGCGAAGCGCCGTGGTCTTGCCGCAGCCGGAGGGGCCGAGGAGTGTGAAGAACTCGCCTTCAGCAATCTCGAGGTTGAGGTCGGGGATGGCGATGGTGTCGCCAAAGCGGACTTCAACGTTGTCGTACGTGATCATTCAGACTCCAGCGGACCGTTCGGCGATGGACGGCGGTTGAGTGCGGAAGGCGGCCGCGGGAGAACCCGCGGCCGCGCCCAGCACGTTATCGAACGAGTGGTTAAGGGAGGTACTCGAGTTCGGTCTTTTCGACCCAGGCGCTGATGTTCTCACGAACAAAGCCGTAGTCGATGTCCTGCTTCTCGAGAGATTCGATGAGCTCAATGACTTCGGGGAGCGCCTCGGCACGGGCCTTCTCATTGACCGGGTATGCGGAGAACTCCTGCGCGAACTCGCCCTGGACCTCGGCGCTGCCGAACCAGTCGATGAACTCCTCAGCCTGAGCTTCCTTTGAGGTACCCGCGATGACCGAAATCTGCTCGGTGACGTACGGGACGCCCTCCTTGGGAGCAATGACTCCGGTCTCGGTGCCGTACTCGGCGTCGCGAGCGGCAATTCCGCTCGACGGGATTACACCGAAGTCCACCTCGCCACGGGTCAGGCGGGCGTAGAGGTCGGTGCCCTCAACCGCGGGCGAACCGTTGGCGAAGTACTTCTCGACCTCTTCCCAGCCCTCGTCGGAGATACCGAGATCGCCGTCTTTGTCGACGTACTGCGTAAGCAGACCGGCGAGGATCAACTGCGGCGTTGCCTGGCCGAGAACGGGGTTGACCTCAAAGCGGCCCTTGAACGAGTCATCGTTCCAGAGATCGCTGGTCTCGGTCGGTGCATCGTTCACCGTCTTGGTGTCGTAGACGGTGACGATGGCTTGCTCAACGAGCGGCCAGAATGCACCGTCTTTCGGGTCGCCCGACTCCTTGTCGACCTCTGCCGCCCAGGACGGCTCGTAGGCGGTGATGGCCTCTTCTTCCTTGAGCGTCTCGAAGTACATGTTGTTGAGGCCGTAAACAACGTCGCCGACCGGGTTGTTCTTCTCCGCGACGATACGGTTCGCGAGGTCAGCGCCGCCAAGTCCGACGATCTCGATCTCGATACCGGCTTCAGCAGCTTTCTCGGTGACCCACTCGCCGCGCCCGTCCGAGTTGGAGTTCGTGTAGACGATGAGCGTCCCGCCCGACTCCGCGGGCTCTTCAGCTGAGCTTCCACCGGGGTCAGCGGAGCACCCGGTCAGGGCGACGGCGCCAACGAGAAGTGCGGCGATCGACGCCGATCGCACGGTGCGGTAGTTCACGTTCAGTCCTTTCGAGCAGCGAGGGACCTTCTGGGTCACATCCTGCTGGGCATGTGGTTGACCTTTCTTCCCAACCTAGGGGACGGATGCCCCGGAAAACCGGTTGGTCGCGGAATGTTCACCTGTTGGTTCGCCGGGAGACCGGCATGAGCCTCTGCGCGCACGGGACGCCAGCGCCCGTCAGGGCGGGCATGTTTGGATCCGGGGAGCGGGTTGATCCCCCGCTGACGGACGACTTATCGGCGCGACGCCTCGTCGGCTTCCAGGGACGGCTCGGCGTCGTCAGGCGCCGGCATGACATCGGGCTGTACTGCGAGAGCGGCCTTACGCGCGCGGCGGCGCAGCACTGTACGAACCACCCACCACACGAACAAGCAGGCCACCCCGGCAACGACGAGGTACTTGAGGATGTCCGCGTACTGCAGAACGGCACTCCAGTTCTCGCCGAGGAGGAAGCCCGCGACGACGAACACGCTGTTCCAGATGAGTGACCCGGCCAGGGTGAGGACCGCGAACACCGCGAAGTTCATCTTCTCGATGCCAGCGGGAATGGAAATGAGACTCCGGAAGATGGGCAGCATCCGGCCGAAGAAGACAGCTTTCTTGCCGTGACGGTTGAACCAGGCGACCGTCTTGGTGATGTCATCGGGGTCGACAAACGGGATGCGCGCTGCAACCCACATGGTGCGGTCGTGACCGAGCCACCGTCCGAGCCCGTACAGCAGGAAAGCGCCGAGAACGGAGCCGACGGTGGTCCAGAGAACCGCCTCGACGACGCTGAACGACCCCTGGCTCGCGGTGAAACCGGCGAGCGGGAGGATGATCTCGCTCGGGATCGGCGGGAAGACGCTCTCGAGGAACACGATGATTCCCGCGCCGATCGGGCCGAGCGCCTCCATGACGGAGATGGCCCATCCGGCGATGCCGTCAGCGACGCCAGCTGACGATGAATCGGCAGCGGCGGCACCCTGAATGGCGGCGTGGGAAAGCGAATGCATAGAGTCTCCACAGTGGATTGGACTGCGGCAACGACCACGTCGACGATGCCAGAAGGTT
>JAZQRG010000556.1:0-1664 GCA_045629445.1 Mycetocola sp.
TCGCCCTGCTCACCCTCCCAGTGGAACGCAACGCGGTCGCCGTTGCCGGCTTCGACGTGGCGATCGAGGCAGTTGTAGGCCACGTTGATTTCGCCGTCTTCGAACCATTTGGCGAACGGCGGATTCGTCCAGTCGAGCGTCTTGGTGAACGGAGTATTCCAGGAAAGGAGCTCGCGAGCCTGCTTTGCCCAGAACTCAAGACGATCCGCTTTTGCCTCGTCATAAAGAGCCGCCGTTGCGACAGCATTTTGGGAAAAATCTTCGCTCGGAGGAAACTTGCGGGTTTCGTGCAGGAGGTTGTCGATTTGGGGATTCATGTTGTGGGTACTCGCTCCTTTGCGACGCGTGGTCCGGGTCACTTCTGTGTAACTCATACAGACTGTACCGTGAATGAAGACGGCGAGGTTGGGGCTCAAATGGGGGGTAATTCAGCCGGTCCACTGTTTGGGGGACTCTGAGGGCCTTTTCCGCTTGCATGCGGCCCTATTCCGCGTACACTGGGCAACGGCCGAATTCAAAATTCGATCATCGCGGCGTGCGGATTATCCCCCAGTCCAGCGCCGCCTGTGGCGGCATCCATTTCCCCCAATGGATGCCGCCATTCTCGGTTTCGGGGCAGTGTCTGTTTCGGGGCAGTGTCTGTGCGCTCAAGGCGCGGCTTCCTCCCCAGCTTCTGCTTCGCCATTCGTTCTCCACGGATGCCATGAGCAGGGCCGGAGCGCACGTCACGCTCGGTAGCGTTCCGGTCATGGGTTCCCGATTCGTTGCCGTGCCGGCCGAGGTCAGCGAGCACACGTCCGATGCGCCCACGCGGGCGGGGCCGAAGCCGGAGTCGGGAGTCCGCCCCCGGTTCGTTCCGGCGGGTGCGGTGGTGTCAGTACCGGTCCACCCAGCGCCACAGCTCGTGACGTCCTGGCGTGCGGGAGCCGCACTTCCTGTAACCGGTAGAGCCCCAGTCGGGTTCGTCGACGCGTCCCCCGACGTCGGCGGCCCGGCTGGCCACGGCGATCGTCGTATCGATGCCACCGCCCTCCATTCTGCGACCACAACGGCCGGCACTGGAGCCGACATCGGCGTGCTTGCCGGCGACGCCGCCCGCGTTCGTTTGGGACTCGCTGCGGAGTTCGGCCCGCTCGGCTCCTATCTGGTCGCTTCCGGCGTCACTGACCTGTTCCTCAATGGCGAGGAGGGTGGGCTGTGGGTAGACCGCGGAGACGGACTGCGACGAGATCACTCGATGGAGATTTCCGAGCGAGAGGTCCGTGACCTCGCTGTGCGGCTGATCGCGCTCGGTGGGAGGCACATCGACGAGGCGACACCGTGCGTTGACGTGAGGCTGGCCGGCGGCGTCCGCGTGCATGCCGTTCTCCCACCCATCTCGGTCACAGGGACCCTTCTCAGCATCCGGGTACCGCAAGTCCGGCGCCACAGCCTTGCGGAACTCGGTGCCGTCGGCATGTTCGACGCCACCACTGCCGATGTCCTCGCGCAAGCGGTCGCCGATCGCACCAACCTCCTGATTACGGGCGCGGCCGGGACGGGCAAGACCACGCTGCTTGGCGCGTTGCTCGCGACCGCTCCCGGTACCGAGCGCATCGTCGCCATCGAAGACGTCGCCGAGCTCGGTGTTCAGCACCCGCACTTCGTCTCACTCGAAGCGCGGC
>JAZQRG010000557.1:0-5628 GCA_045629445.1 Mycetocola sp.
TCATCAAGGCCCATCGCGTACACCATGAACGGGTATCCCCACAGCAGCGAGAAGACGGTGCCGGATGACTGAGTCGAGTAATGCGCCCAAAAACCCAGCTGGGTGCCAGGACGGGCGAAGCTCGCCCGGAGTTCGCGGAGCGCCTCACGCAGGGTCCCGATCCGGGGCTGCTCGGTCGAGTCGGCCGGCCGGTCACGAATGACGGCAAGCGAGAGCACGAGAGTCAGCGCAACGAAGGATGCCGCGGCGAGGAACGCCGAGGTCCATCCCGCCTGGTGAAGTATCCAGGCAAACGGAATCGCCGAGAGGATCTGGCCAGCCTGGCCGAGGTTTCCCATCCACTGGGACAGTTGTGGGACGGTTCGCCCGGAGAACCACGAGGTCACAAGGCGCATGACCGAGACGAAGATCGCTGCGTCTCCCGCGCCGACGAACACGCGGCCAAGAACCGCGACGCTGATGCTCGGGGCGAATGCGAGGATGACCTGGCCCGCAACCATGAGCGACAGCCCGCTGAGAATGAGGATCCGCGGGCCCAGGCGATCGATGAGTACCCCAATCGGTACCTGCAGCGCCGCGTAGACGATGAGCTGAACAACGGCGAGCGTGCTCAGTGCTGATGCTGACGCGTCAAACCGTTCAACCGCTGACACTCCGGCGACACCAAGAGTGGACCGCTGCATCACGGCCGCAATGTACGCGACAACGCCGACCCAGAAGACGAACCAGGATCTCGCGGAATTCACCTGCCAAGCCTAGGCCAGGTGCGCTCAGGCGCGGGTGTCGGGCGCGAGGGGGTTGCCTGCGGGCCCCTCGTCAGGCCCTTTCCTCGCCGCGAGGAACTTCTCCAGCTCAGCGGCGATCTCATCGGCGCTCGGAATCACTCGGTCGGAGTCCATCAGCGGGGACTTCAGCGAATTGTTTTCCATGTAGGCGTCATAGCGCTGTTCGAGCGTTCCGACGAGACGCTTCAGTTCTTCATTGCCCTGAACCTGCTCATCGATGCGGGACACGAAGTCCCTGCCCTCTTCACGCAACTCGTCCGTCGGGAGAATCAGGCCTGTCGCTGCACTGATGCTGTCGATGGTCGCAAGCGCCGCCGAGGGGAACTCGGTGTCGGCGAGGTAGTGAGGAATCAGAAGTGCGAACCCGGCGACATCTGCACCCAGTTCGGTGAGCCGATACTCGAGCAGGTGCAGCACGTTCGACGGCACCTGGGTGTGCGGACGCCAGACGCTCATCGCGTCGATGAGGTCGCCGCGCGTTCCGCTGACAGTGACACCGATCGGGCGCGTGTGGGGCACCGGCATCGGGATGGCGTGCACCCACGTCGTCCGGGCGACGGCCAACTGGTTAATCAGTCCGATGACGTCACGCACGAACCGTTCCCAGAGGAAGTCGGGCTCGTAACCGGTCAGGAGGAGGAACGGCTGGTGCATGTCGTCGTGGGCGAGCGACAGCTGGAGCACGGGCGGCGAGTACTCGGTGAGCCGGTCTTCGTTGAAGTAGATGATCGGACGACGCGCCCGGTAGTCGAGGAGCAAATCATTGTCGAAGACAGCGATCGGTTCGCTCGACACGACCTCCTGCGAGTATTCGTTGAACTGACCCGCAGCTCCGCCGGCATCGGAGAACCCGGTAAGCGCGATCACGAGATCGAGCCCAACCGGCACAGTGGATGCCGCTGGGGTCAGCTCGAAAAGATCGCCGGAAACGCTCATAACCCCACTCTAATCGGCGCACCGGGACAGACCCCTCGCCGGGCCGAGTTGAAGGAGCGCCCAGAGCGAACACGTTGTCACAGAGCTGCGCACGGAGACCGTCTAGCATGAAGCAATGGCCGTTCCTGAACTTTCCGTCTCCGCTTCATCCGCCTCTGACTTCTCCGCTGACGTTCTCGTCCTTGGTGCAACATCTCTCGGCAAGACCCCCCAGCTGCACGCGCCGGCGGGCTTCGAGTACCTGTCGGAGTCATTGGCAGCCATTGGCGTCACCGGTTCCGTTGACCAGCTGGTGCGGGTTCCCGGTACCGCTCAGGCAGGGAGCATCGCCATCATCGGCATCGGCTCCGACCTCTCACCGGATGCGCTTCGCCTTGCCGCAGGCTCAGCGGTTCGCCAGCTCGCCGGCGCGACGTCCGTCGCTCTCGCACTCCCCGTCGATGACGACGCCGCGCTTGCCGCTGTGCTCGAGGGTGCCGCGCTCGGTGCGTACACATTCACCGCATACAAGGGCACATCGCTCGACAGCCAGAAGGCACCGGTTTCCATCGTCACCGTGCTGACAGACGATGCGCGCGCCACCTCAGCCGAAACCATCGCGGCAACAACGCGAGCGAGTGTCGTCGCGTCCGCCGTTGCCGAGCTCAAGGATCTCGCTGCAACCCCAGCCAACGATCTCTACCCTGAGACGCTCGCGAAGGCTGCAGAGGCATCCGTTCGCGATCTTCCCGTCGACGTCACCGTGTGGGACGAGGACGCCCTTCGCCGTGACGAGTTCGGTGGGATTCTCGGCGTCGGTCAGGGCTCGAGCCGGGGACCGAGGCTCGTGAAGCTGGCGTACTCCCCCGACAATGCTGCTCGCCACATCGCGCTCGTCGGCAAGGGAATCACCTTCGACACCGGCGGATTGAGCCTCAAGCCTGCCGCTTCGATGCTCGGCATGAAGGACGACATGACGGGCGCAGCGACCGTGCTCGCCGTCGTGCGCGCCGCTGCTGAGCTGAAACTCCAGGTACGCATCACCGCGTGGCTCTGCATTGCCGAGAACATGCCGTCCGGAACGGCGATCCGCCCGGGAGATGTGCTGCGGATCAAGAACGGAACGACCGTTGAGGTCACGAACACGGATGCCGAGGGTCGCCCCGTTATGGCCGACGGACTTGTTGCCGCCAGTGCCGAGTACCCGGATGCCATCATCGACGTCGCGACCCTGACCGGTGCGGCCGTCGTCGCACTCGGCAACCGCTACACCGGTGTCATGGGTGACGATTCGCTCGTTGAACGGGTTCTCGATGCCGCCAAGGCAACCGGCGAAACCATGTGGCCGATGCCCTTCGCTGAGGAACTTCGATCGCTGCTCCGCTCCGACGTCGCCGACCTGGCCAACGCCAAGGTGGGAAATCGTGCGGGCGGCATGCTCGTTGCCGGGCTGTTCCTGCGGGAATTCATCGGAAAGACGTCCGACGCGCCCGACGCACCGAGCATTCCGTGGGCCCACCTCGACATCGCCGGACCTGGCACGAACGGTGAGTCCGCATACGGTTTCACCGGGACAGGGCCCACCGGCGTCGCCGTCCGTTCGCTTCTCCGGATGGCCGAAGACTTTTCCCGCCCGTAGTAAGGTCGTATGGGCAGTAAAACGCCTATCGCGTTGCCGGCCCGACCCAGGGAGGCGACTTACGCATGAACCCAGATGCACGAGGGAGTAACTCAGTGTCGGAGCAGAATTTTGACATCGTCATTCTCGGTGGTGGAAGTGGCGGCTACGCAGCAGCATTGCGCGCAAGCGAGCTCGGATTCACCGTCGGACTTGTAGAGAAAGACAAGCTCGGTGGCACCTGCCTCCACCGTGGCTGTATCCCAACCAAGGCTCTTCTGCACTCCGCCGAAGTTGCCGACGTCTCCCGCGATTCGGCTAAGTACGGCGTCAATGCGACGTTCGACAGCATCGACATTGCCGGCGTCACGTCATACCGCGAGGGCATCGTTGCCAAGAAGTACAAGGGGCTCCAGGGTCTCATCAAGGCACGCGGCATCACCGTCATCGAGGGCGAAGGTCGACTGACCTCCCCGACGACGGTCCAGGTCGGCGACAGCACCGTGACCGGCAAGAACGTCATCCTCGCGACGGGCTCATACAGCCGCTCGCTGCCCGGCCTCGACATCGGCGGCCGCGTCATCACGAGCGAAGAAGCACTCCAGCTGGACTTCGTGCCGAAGAAGGTCGCCGTACTCGGCGGCGGTGTTATCGGTGTTGAGTTCGCGAGCGTCTGGAAGTCCTTCGGCTCCGACGTGACCATCATCGAGGCTCTTCCCCACCTCGTTCCCAACGAGGACGAGGCAATGAGCAAGGGACTCGAGCGTGCGTTCCGCAAGCGCGGCATCAACTACTCGCTCGGCGTGCGCTTCCAGGGTGTCACCCAGGACGAGAACGGCGTGGTCATCACGCTCGAGAACGGCACGACCATTGAGGCCGAACTGCTTCTCGTCGCTGTCGGTCGTGGACCGTCGACGGCCAACCTCGGCTACGAAGAGGTCGGCGTCACCATGGACCGCGGATTCGTCATCACGAACGAACGCCTCCAGACCAACATCCCCGGACTGTACGCCGTCGGCGACATCGTCCCCGGCCTCCAGCTCGCGCACCGCGGCTTCCAGCAGGGCATCTTCGCTGTCGAGGAGATCGCCGGTCTCAACCCGGTCCTCATCCCCGACGTCAACATCCCCAAGGTGACATACTGCGACCCCGAGGTTGCATCGGTTGGCCTCACCGAGGCCAAGGCTGCTGAGCAATACGGCGCTGACAAGATCAAGGCATACGACTTCAACCTCGCCGGAAACGGTAAGAGCGAGATCATCGGAACGACCGGAAACGTCAAGGTCGTCCGCGTCATTGACGGCCCCGTTGTCGGTGTCCACATGATCGGTGCCCGCGTCGGCGAGCTCATCACGGAAGGCCAGCTTGCCGTGAACTGGGAAGCGTACCCCGAGGACATCGCTCCTCTGATCCACGCACACCCCACGCAGAGCGAAGCGCTCGGCGAAGCATTCCTCGCACTCGCAGGAAAGCCGCTGCACGCCCTCTAAGCTTCGCCCACACGGGCGCGTCCGTCACTAAGCTCAATACAGCAAGAATTGGTTTCAAAGGAGACAAGGTCATGTCAGAATCCGTAAGCCTTCCGGCGCTCGGCGAGAGTGTCACCGAGGGTACGGTCACCCGCTGGCTGAAGAACGTTGGAGATCGGGTCGAAGTCGACGAGCCTCTACTCGAGGTCTCGACCGACAAGGTTGACACCGAGATCCCTTCACCCATCGCCGGAGTGATCGAAGAGATCCTCGTTCAGGAAGACGAAACGGTAGAGGTCGGCACCGCACTCGTCACGATCGGTGACGGTTCATCCGCGCCGGCCGACGACGCAGCGCCCGCCGCTGAAGCCGCGCCCGCCGCTGAGGCAGAGCCGGCGACCGAGTCTGAGCAGCCCGCTGCTGAGGCCAACGAGGCAGAAGCACCGTCCGTGCAGCCGTCAACCGAGGTCCCTGAGGAAGCCCAGGCCGCTCCGGCCGAGGCCCCCGCAGACGCACCTGCTCCCCCGGCACCCGCAGCGCCGGAACCGGCACCGGCGAAAGAGGAACCAGCGGCGCCTGCTCCGGCGCCAGCTGCACCCGCCGCTCCGTCAGCGCCTGCTCCAGCTCCCGCAGCACCTGCGGCAGCTCCCGCTGCTCCGGCAGCTCCGGCAGGTGGAGAGTCACTCGGTAGCGGATACGTCACACCGCTCGTTCGTCGCCTCGCCAACCAGCAGGGTGTCGACCTGTCGACCGTCACCGGTACCGGTGTCGGCGGGCGCATCCGCAAGCCGGACATCCTCGCCGCCGCCGCGAAGCACAAGGCGGCTCAGGCGCCCGCCGA
>JAZQRG010000558.1:0-2292 GCA_045629445.1 Mycetocola sp.
CCGCGCCCTCACGCCGGCCTATGCCGACGAGGTCGCTGTCATTGAGCGCAATGGGGGACGTGACCGGCTCGAGATCCGCATCGCCCGCGATGGTCGCATCGACGTGAACGGTTGGGCGGATGCCTCGGCGCTCGAAGAACTGCTGCATGACCTCGGTCCCCGACAGGACCGGCCCGGAACGAAAGTGAGTCGCGTATGAGTGTCACCCTGGTCCTCCTTCCCATCGCCCTGGCCGCCGCCGCGGCGGCAGGCGGCGGCGGTGCTCTCGGGGCTGGCGCGACGGCGAAGAACACGGCGTCGTCCGGGGGGCGACCCGCGGAGATCCGCGTGCGCACTCGGATGAAAGACAGCACGCTGCTCGCCGACGCGCTGACCGGCCTCGGCGCGACAGCCGTCGACGTCTCACGATCACGGGTCACCGCTGACATCGACGGTGTCGCCCTCACGATGACACTCACCGACGATGGGGTCTGGGAAGCGCACGTGGAGAGTGACGACCGCGAGGTCACCGTCGTGAGCGCAACCGAGCTGCTGCAACGGCTCGACGCTGCCTACGCGGCGGGGGTGCAGCAGGCGGTCGCGGAGAAGATTCGTCTCCGTGCCGTCGACGCTGGCTTCGATCTCGTCTCGGAAACCAGGGAGACCGACGACACCGTCACCATGGTGCTCAACGTGCGGACGGACGCGTAGCCAACGATGACCGACGCCAGGACGAGAAGGCGCAGCACGCCGGTGCCCGATTCGGCTGAGGGTCCGTCGCTGACCTGGCGTTTCGTCGCGAGTTCGTGGTTAATCCTGCTGATACCGCCCGGCGCCGAGTTGGCCTGGCTTGGCTTCGCGATTATCGCCGGCATCGCTCGCCGACCCCTCTGGTGGATATCAGTGGTGTTCTACGCGGTGGCGGCGATCTTTGTGAACAGCCTCGACGGCACCGAGGAGCAGGTTGCGCAGGGAACCCTGACCCTCGTTGCTCTCATCCACGGCCTGATTGTGAACCAGTCCTGGCTGCTTCTGCTGTGGGGTCGACACGAAAATGGCCTCACAATGTTGGGCAACCCGGTGAAGGCCCAACCACCCACCGACGCGCACTCGACCAGCTCACGGCGGTCGGAGGTGCCGAAGGAACTCGATCGGGTCCTGGGGGCACGTGGCACCTCCCGGTCGGATTACGTGGACGAGTCGGTCGCCGCGCCGCCCCGGAAACGTCAGACCTGGGCCGAGCGGCGCGCGGCCAAAGCGGCGGCCCGAGCGCGGAAGGACGCCGGTGCCGAGCCCGTCCGCCCGACCGAGCCCGTCCGCCCTGCCGAGGCGCGTGGCTCACGCCCGTCGTCCGCGGGTGAACCCGCCGAGGTCGAGCTCGTGGACGTGAACACGGCCAATCAGCGAGCCCTCGCGAAGCTCAGCGGCATGGACCGCGGGAGAGCCAAGGGCGCCATCGCCGAGCGGTCGAGGCGCAAAGGCTTCGCCTCCCTCGAAGACTTCGCGGCAACAGCCGGACTTCAGCAGCCCCACGAGCTTGCGCGGCTTCGCGGCGAGGCCTTCTGCTCCCCTCGGCCGCGCGCGCCGAGGACCTTTGGTCGCCGCGTGGACTACTGATTCAAACTTGAGCGGCATGGACTCAGGTTTTTCCCAGCACGGGAATAGCACGCCTCCCCTCGCGTTAAGTTGAGTATCCAATACTCATGTAACAGGAGGTTGCATTGCCTACATTCTTCGGTCCTGCCGGCTCCGGCAGCGAATCGTTCGACGAGTTCCTTGCTCGTTATCTGCAAGGGCAGCGCTCCGCTCAAGCGGGTCGCCCCGTCGACATGACCAGGCTGCTCAGCCGGAGAACCCACGCGGTGCTCGCTGAGGCGGCACGATTCGCGATCGCGCACGGCCACACCGAAGTCGACGCGCTGCACATTCTTCGTGTGCTCGTCGAGACGGCGCCGATCGCTGACACCCTCCGTGCCATTGGCACGGACACTGCCGCTCTCGCCGATGCCGCTGAACAACGTCTTCCCGACAAGAGCGAGGAGTCGGTTTCCGCCGCCCCGTCGCTCACGTCGGCCGCACAACGAGCCCTGCTCGACGCACACCAGGTGGCCCGTGCCTTTGGTTCGACCTACATCGACCCCGAGCACCTTTTCTTCGCGTTCGTGGTCAACCAGGAGACCATGGCCGGCCAGCTGCTGACGTCCTTCGGGATCACACCCCAGTCGCTGCAGGCCGGGCACGAGGCTGCCCGCAGCGGACAGCCCACCGTTCAGCCGAACGGAACCGGCTCAAGTGACACCCCGATGCTCGACC
>JAZQRG010000559.1:0-3328 GCA_045629445.1 Mycetocola sp.
CTTCTCCGGCCACAAGATGCTCGCCCCAACGGGGATCGGCGTGCTTTACGGCCGGGCCGGGTTGCTCAACGCCCTCCCCCCGTTTCTCACCGGCGGATCAATGATCACGACGGTGACGATGGAGGAATCCGGCTACCTCCCCGCGCCCCAGCGGTTTGAAGCTGGCACCCAGAAAGTGTCGCAGGCCATTGCTCTCGCAGCCGCTGTCGACTACCTCACGAAGGTCGGCATGGACCGGATCGAGCGCTGGGAGTCCGAACTCGGTGCCCGCCTCGTTGATGGGTTCAGCTCGCTCCCCGGTGTGCGCGTACTCGGCCCGGCCGCGGGAGTACACCGTGCCGGCCTCGCGAGCGTCGACGTCGACGGGGTGCACGCCCACGACGTCGGCCAGTTCCTCGACGACCGCGGCATCGCCGTTCGCGTCGGACACCACTGCGCCCAGCCGCTGCACCGCCGATTCGGTGTTACCGCATCGACACGCGCGAGCGCGTACCTCTACAACACGACAGCCGACGTCGACGCGGCAATCGACGCAATGGGGTCCGTTCGATCCTTCTTTGGAGTGAAGTAATGGCATCCGGCGACCTGGCGGGAATGTACCAGCAGGTGATCCTTGAGCACTCGCGCGAGAAGCACGGCTTTGGCCTGAAGCCCGAAGCGGATGCCTCGAGCCATCAGTTGAATCCCACCTGCGGTGATGAGCTGACGCTGCAGCTCCACCTCGACGGCGACGTCGTTCGATCGCTGAGCTGGGAAGGCGCAGGCTGCTCGATCTCGATGGCGTCGGCATCGCTCCTGAACGACCTCGCGCCGGGGCTCACCGTCGCCGAAATGCGATCGCGGATCGACCTGTTCCGTGAACTCATGTACTCGAAGGGCGCCGGAGTCGATGATGACGAGCCGCTTGGTGACGCCGTTGTGCTCGAGGGCGTTTCCAAGTACATGGCACGGGTCAAGTGCGCGATGCTCGCGTGGGTTGCGCTCGAGGCCGACCTCGCCCAGCTCGAGAAGTAGAGCCGGGCGAGGCGCCGTTAGGCGAAGTGCGGGGTGACCTCGGCCGCGAGGAACTCGAGGTGATCGAGGTCAGACAGGTCGAGGATCTGCAGGTAGACGGTTTCAACGCCGTCGTTCTGCAGTGCTCCCAGCCGGTCAATGATCTCTGAGGGGGATCCGGCGAGACCGTTCTCGCGCAACTCGCCGGTCTCACGACCGACCGCTGCCGCACGGCGTGCGTACTCGGTCTCGTCCGCGCCGGCAACGGCGATGAACGCGGCGGAGTACGTGAGGTCGTCCGGGTCGCGCTCGATCGCTTCGCAGGCACGGCGAACTCCGTCGAAGGTCGAAGCGATCTGGTCGAACGGCACGAAGGGCGCGTTGAACTCGGTGGCGAACCGTGCGGCCATCGCGGGAGTCCGCTTGGGGCCACCGCCGCCGACAATGATCGGCAGGCGATCCTGGACCGGCTTCGGGAGCGCCGGCGAGTTCTCGAGCGAGTAGTGGTTCCCCGAGAACGAGTAAGTCTCGCCGACCGGGGTGCCAAACAGGCCGGTGACGATCTCGAGCTGCTCTTCGAGCATGCCGAATCGCTTGGGCGGGAACGGTATTCCGTATGCGGCATGTTCTTCCGCGTACCAGCCGGTGCCGAGACCGAGTTCCACCCGGCCGCGGGACATCGCGTCGACCTGAGCGACCTGGATTGCGAGGATGCCAGGCGGGCGGTACGTGACGCTCGACACGAGGGTGCCGAGCCGGATTCGGGAGGTCTCGCGGGCGAGGCCGGCGAGGGTGGTCCAGGCATCCGTCGGGCCGGGAAGCCCGGAGAAGTGGTCGCCCATCTTGAGGTAGTGGTCGCTGCGGAAGTAGGCGTCGAATCCGAGTCGCTCGGCGGCCTGCGCGACGGCGAGCTGGTCGTCGTAGGTCGCGCCCTGCTGCGGTTCGGTGAAAATGCGGAACTTCACGAGTCCTCCTGGGTGGTGTCGAGTGTGCGCCAATCGACGTCAGCGGCGGCAAGCCTGGCCCGCATGACGGCGATTGCTTCGGGGTTCTGGTCAATCATGATGAAGCGGCGGCCGAGTGCAGTCGCAACGGCTCCGGTCGTGCCGCTGCCGGCGAAGAAATCGAGCACGACGTCGCCCTCCCTGCTCGACGCCTGGATAATCCTGCGGAGAATCCCGACCGGCTTCTGCGTCGGATACCCCGTCTTTTCCTTGCCGGTCGGCGAGACGATCGTGTGCCACCAAACGTCGGTGGGCAGCTTGCCTCGCTCAACCTTCTCGGGGGTCACGAGGCCCGGCGCCATATACGGTTCGCGGTCGACGGCATCCGAATTGAAGTAATAGGCCTTCGGGTTCTTGGCGTAGACGAGGATTGTGTCGTGTTTGGTCGGCCACTTGCTCTTCGACTTCGCGCCGTAGTCGTACGCCCAGATCAGTTCGTTGAGGAAACAGTCTCGGCCGAAGATCGCGTCGAGCAGCACTTTGGCGTAGTGCGCCTCGCGGTAGTCGAGGTGCAGGTAGAGCGTGCCGTCATCGGCGAGCAGGCGCCAGGCCTCAAGGAGTCTCGGCTCGAGAAAGGTCCAGTAGTCGTCGAACGTGTCGTCGTACCGGCGCAGTTCACCTCGGATGCGCTCGTAGCTCTTGCCCTTGAATCCGGTGCTGCCGCCTTCGGTCACCCGAACACTCGAGGTGACGTGACGCTGCTGCTCGCGCCCGGTATTGAACGGCGGATCGATATAGACGAGGGTAACGGATGCGTCCGGAAGGGTGTGCAGGATCGCCAGGTTGTCACCCTCAATGACCAGGTTGGCAGGGCTGGCCTGTTCGTTGTCGGCGACGACTTCGTGAGGCTCGTCGGTGACGCCGGTCACGGCACCCGATTCAGCCACGAGTCGGTCGCAAACTTCGACTCGACGAGGGCCTCAGCCGCAGCATATTCCTCTGGCGTTATATCCCCGGGAACCGCGTCGGTCAGGCTGACGAAGGTCGCCTTCATCCGCTCGATGATCTCGGCGCGACTGAGTCCGGTCTGGCTGCGCAGCGGGTCGACGCGCTTGGCGGCGGACTTCGTTCCCTTGTCGCTGAGCTTCTCCCGGCCGATACGCAGCACCTTGGCCATGAGTTCGCCATCCATGTCGTAGCTCATGGTGACGTGGTGAAGCACGGCGCCGTGGCCGAGTCGCTTCTGGGCGGCGCCGCCGATCTTGCCGCTCGGGCTCGTGATGTCGTTGAGCGGCTGGTAGCTCGCCTCGATGCCGAGCGAGCGAAGCGCGGTCAGTACCCAGTCGTCGAGGTAGGCATAGCTATCGGCGAAGGTCATGCCCTTGACGAGT
>JAZQRG010000560.1:0-1500 GCA_045629445.1 Mycetocola sp.
GCGCCTGTCCTTCGTCGTGTAGGCCCGGCGCGAGCAGCAGCGCCAGCGCACCGGCGCCGATTTCGACGATGGCGGTGAGAGCCAGAAGCGCAAGCGCGAATCCGCTCATCACGTCGCCCGCGAGACGCGACGCGTCATTCGGCTCCAGCTGGCTCAGGCGGGGAATGAGAAGCGGATTGAGACCGCCCTCGCCGACGATCCGGCGCACGAGGTTGGGCAGGCGGAAGGCCGCGAGAAATGCATCCGCCACGGGGCCTGCCCCCAGCGCCTGCGCGAACAGGATGTCCCGGATGAATCCGAGAACGCGCGAGGCGGTGGAGCCGAGGCCGACCAGAAGGGATGAGCGAATGAGCGACATGAGTGACGCCGCGCTTAAACCCTTCCGCGGGAAATGTCTAAAGGTTCCGGTGGTTTAGAGCCGGCTGCATTTCGCCGAAAATGCTCTAGCCCCTCGCCTTTGCGATGGCCTCGCGCTTTGCGTCCAGGCGCATGCCGCCGATATAGGCATCGGTCCCGACGAGGAAGGACGGCGTTGCGACGAGGCCGAGCGAACTGCCGGTCCTGAAGGCGTCCGTCATCCACTGGGTCGTCTTCTCCGCATCGGCAAGCTCCAGCAGCTTCTTGCGGTCGCCACCAAGGCGTTCGGCCTCGTTCAGCGCGCGCTCGCCGTCCACTGTGCCGGGGAGCTTGAACAGGGCGAGATGCAGGGGCAGGTAGCGCTCCGGTCCGTAAAGCTGGAAATAGGCCAGAGCCGCCTTGGTCGCCGCGACGGATTGCGGGCTCAGCACTGCGAAGTTGACGAGCACATAGGTGAGGTCGGGCTCGGCCTTCAGCAGATTGGGAAGATCCTGCGCGGAGCGTTTGCACCAGGGGCAATTGTAATCGAAATACTCGATCATGATCGCATCGCCATGAGCATGTCCGAGCCGCACGGCGGAGGCGAGGCTCAGCGTGTCCTCCACCAGTTCCACCGGCACCATCTGAGGCTCGGGCGTCGATTGCGCGAAGGCGGAAGCGCTCGCGCCGGAGACGGCGAGACCGGCGAGAAATGTGCGGCGCGACAGGATCATCGAACAAGGACTCTCGTGAACGAGAGCATTTGGTGGAGCCTGATCGTGTCAGGAGCAAGGCTACGCTTTGCCCGCTCGCACACTTGTAAAGACACGGTTTCTCAAGCGTTAAGAGGGGCTCTCGAAAACCCTATTCCTTACCGGAGCCTGGTTCGGCCATCTTGCGGTGCAGCTCGGCGAGAACGCCTGACGGCGTCACGGAAGCGATGCTTGTCTGCACCTTGTTCTTCCAGCCTGCCACCACGTCGCCTTCGCCCTTCATCATGGCCTCGAACCCGGTCTTGGCCACATCGGCGGGGTCATCCTTCTTCGACTGGCCCACCTTGGTGTCGAGCATGTCGGCGCGCTCGAAGAACTCCGTGTCGGTCGGGCCCGGCATGAGACAGGTGACGGTGATCTCGGTGTCCTTCAGTTCGTTGCGCAAGGCGAA
>JAZQRG010000561.1:0-3231 GCA_045629445.1 Mycetocola sp.
ATTCACCCCTACTTCCAGCAAAAGGAACTGCTCGCATTCGACACCGAGCGCGGCATCCTGAATCAGGCGTGGTCACCGATCGGTGGAATCACGTTCTACCGCGAGGGTTCCGGCGGCAGCACCCTCGATGACCCGACGATCACCGCGATCGCTGAGACGCAGGGCAAAACCCCGGCGCAGGTCATGCTCCGCTGGCACGTCCAGGAGGGCCGAAGTGCCATCCCCAAGTCCGTGAAGCCGGACCGCATTGCCGAGAACTTCGACATTTTCGACTTCGAGCTGAGCGCTGACGAACTGGCGCGCATCGACGCGCTCGATACCGGCGTCCGGCGCGGGCCCGCACCCGAAGTGATCACCCTCGAGACGTTTGGGCGCGATATTCCGGAAGCCTGAGCGCGAATGGCGTGCGTGCCCGACCGGTCAGGATTTCAGGGCTAGACGGATGCCACGCGCTCGCGGCACGATGGACCGGTCAGGCGTCACCCGCACGGCGCCGGAGCGGAGCGATCATGTTTTTGAGAGGCCTTGCCACCGTCAGCTTCTTCGCGGATGACATCGACGAAGCGCGGCAGTGGTACACCGAGCTCCTGGGGATCGAGCCATACTTCGTACGTCCGGAGTCGGGACCGGCGGCATACATCGAGTACCGGCTCGGCGACTTCGAACACGAGTTGGGGATCATCGACCGCCGTTACTCGCCGCATCCGACGGTGATTGAGCCGGCCGGCGCCGTTGTCTTCTGGCACGTCGATGATGTCGAGCGCGCCCTCGATCGCCTGCTCGATCTGGGTGCGACCGAGCACGAAGCGATCACGAGGCGGGAAGCGGGGTTCGTGACGGCATCCGTTGTCGATCCGTTCGGGAACATTCTCGGGGTCATGTACAACCCGCACTACCTCGAGATCCTTGAGTTCCGCACCGGCGGCATGCTGGGCGAGTGATGGCCATCGAGCAGGAGACGAGGCGGTTCGACACCCCGGACGAGTTTCGGGCCTGGCTCGAGGTCGAGCAGGATTCGTCGTCGGGGGTGTGGCTGGTGATGGCGAAGAAGGGGTCAGGGCAGACGACGATCACCTATGCCCAGGCGCTCGACATTGCCCTCGAATACGGCTGGATCGACGGGCAGGCGCGCCGGGTTGACGACGCGACCTATGTGCAGAAATTCACGCCGCGACGCCCTCGGAGCCCGTGGTCTGCGCGCAACGTGAAGACCGCAGAGGCCATGATCGCCGAGGGCCGGATGAAACCCCGTGGCCTCGCTGAGGTTGAGCGCGCGCGTGCCGATGGGCGCTGGGAGCGGGCGTACGAAGGGTCGAAAACAGCGGAGCCTCATCCCGACTTCCTGGCCGCGCTCGAGAAGAACCCTGCAGCCGCCGAGTTCTTCGCGACGCTCAACAGCCAGAACCGCTTCGCCGTGTATTACCGGATTCATGAGGCGAAACGGCCGGAGACCCGTGCCCGGCGGATCGAATCGTTCGTCGAGCGGCTCGCGCGTGGCGAGAAATTTTACTGATCGCGTGGGAGAGCCTGTGACCGACGCGGCGGGGCCGACCGCCGATGTGGCCGCGCGACTCCGGAGTGCCGGGTCGGTGTTCGCCGAGGACGAGGCCCGTCTCCTGGTCGAGGCAGCGGCGAACGCGGCCGAGCTCACCCTGCTGATTGGCCGTCGGGTTGCTGGCGAACCGATCGAGTACATCCTCGGCTGGGCCGAGTTCTGCGGTCTGCACATCGGAGTTCGGCCAGGAGTCTTTGTTCCGCGTCGCCGGACCGAGTTCCTCGTCGAACGCGCGACCGCTCTCGAGTCTGAGAGCCGGCATCCGCTCGTCGTCGACGTATGTTGCGGGTCTGGCGCCATCGGGGCAGCGCTTGCCACCCGACTTCCGGGGATGAGATTGTTCGCGAGTGACATCGATGCCACCGCTGTTGCGTGCGCCAGCGAGAATCTGCATGGTGTCGGTGTCGTCCTTCACGGGGATCTCTTCGCGCCGTTGCCGGCCGATTTGCGCGGACAGGTCGACCTGATCGTCGCGAATGCGCCGTATGTGCCGACATCCGACATCTCACTGATGCCGCGCGAAGCACGCCTGTACGAGACGCTGTCGACACTGGACGGCGGTAGCGACGGGCTCAATCTTCACCGGCGGATCAGTGTTGAGGCGCACGACTGGCTGGTGCCGGGCGGGCACCTGCTTCTCGAAACGAGCGAACGTCAGGCCGAGCGCACTGCCCGGATCGTCGCCGAAGCGGGTCTGGATGCGCGGATCTCGCGGTCGGAGGAATTCGACGCGACGGTCGTCACTGGCACGAGGTAACCGAGCACAGAGCGGTAGCCCCGAGCGGCGTTACGACAAGAACGAGAACCGCGACGTTCGCGACGACGGTGCCGACGAAGACGCGCATGAACGCCGGCTTGCGGATCTTGTGGCGCAACACCTGCTGGGCGACGATCGCGCCTGGCCAGCCGCCGAGGAGTCCGAAGCCGAGCAGGGTCTTCTCCGGGATGCGCCGGCGCCCGCCGATCGCGGCCGACTTGTCGACGGCGTAGAGCACAACGCACAGGATGCTCAGGGCGAGGTACACGAGGACGAGCCATCCTGGCCCAGCCCACCATCGGTTCGGCACAAAGAGCCCGGCGGCGAACAAGGCGACTGTGGCGAGTCCGAAGGCCAGGCCACCGACCCGGGATGTCCGTGACTGCGGTTTCGGCCTCGGCCGAACTGCCCGCGGCACCCGGCTTGCTGTGCTCGTTGTCCTGACCATTTCGACCTGTGTTGCCCGTCGCTTGCCGTCGCCGACGCGCTCGATCGCAAAGTTGAGCAGGTCACCGCGCTGAGGTCGAACCGTCATTCGGGAAACCGCTGAAATGTGCAGAAACACGTCGGCACCGCCGTTGAGTGGCGAGATGAAACCGAAGCCGCGCTCGTCATCCCATCGAGTGAGCTCGCCAGTGAGAGTCGCGAGCGGTCGGGTCATTTCACCGATGCTAGCGGCAGCCGGCCCCGTGGCCCGACGCCGTCGCGCGCTGAGGAGTCGCCCGGGGAGGAGGATCGTGGGGTCCGCGGGCTATACAGGCTTGAGCCCTGGGTTTTTCCTCCCGAAACTCACGGGAGGCACGGCACAAAGGCCCGAGCTACGCGCGGGGCTTTGTCCCACGGTGGAGCGCAACGATGCCGCCGGTGAGGTTGCGGTAAGTCGGATCGTAGCCATGTCGTTCTGTGAGCCAAGGAGTTG
>JAZQRG010000562.1:0-2217 GCA_045629445.1 Mycetocola sp.
CCCCGCGGCATCCGTTGCTCGGCCACAAATGGTCATTGCGGCGCCGCCCGGCCAAAAACGGTCGCTGATTCTCGGAAGCGGGAACCGTTTTCGTCCGAGCAAGGGGGCGGGGGCCGATGGCCGCCGGCCGCCGATTGTTCGTTCTGCTGATTACTCCTCGAGTGCGAAGCTCGTGTACTTGTCAGCGTTGGTGGAGTCGATGACGATGCAGTCGATCGACTGTTTCTCGTCTTCCCCGGTTTCACCATTGCGGATGAACTCGTCCGCCTGTTGCACCGCCATCTGCGAGATCAGGACCGCCGGCTGGAGGCCTGTGGCGACCAGTTTTCCGTCCTTGATCGCCTGGACGGCATCCGGGCTGCCGTCGAAGCCGACGATCTTGATCTTGTCGAGCAGGCCGGCCGCCTCGACAGCGGCGACAGCGCCAAGGGCCATTGTGTCGTTGCCGGCGATGATGCCCTGGATGTTCGGGTCACGCTGAAGCAGCGTCTCCACCTTCTGGAATGCCTCGTCCTGGTTCCAGTTGGCTGTCTCTTTCGCGGCCGGAACGAGGTTCGGGTACTGCGAGATGACGCTCGCGAACGCCTCTGACCGCACGCCGGCGTTGGTGTCAGATTCTTTGCCGGTCAGCTCAATGTACTTTCCGCCCTCGGGCAGCGCGGCGACGAATGACTCGGCGACGGCGGCTGCGCCCTGTGCGTTGTTCGCGACGATCTGGGCCTTGGCGATACCGTTTTCGTTGATCTCCCGGTCGATCAGGAACACGGGAACACCCGCCTCTTCCGCCTTTTTGATGGGACCAATGGATGCGTCGGCGCCCGCGTTATCGAGGATGATCGCCTTTGCCCCCTTACTGATCGCCGAGTCGATGAGCTCGCTCTGCTTGTTGGGATCGTCATCGTGTGAGGCAACCGATGTTTCATAGCCGAGTTCCTCAGCTTCAGCCTTTGCGGCGTCGGCCTCGGCTTTGAAGAAGGGGTTCTCCTGGGCGGGTGTGATGATGGCGATGTGGCCACCAGCTTCACCGGAGCTTTCGCCTGAGCCTCCGGACCCACCGGACCCGCCGGAGCTGCCAGAGCAGCCGGCGAGGCCGACGATGGTGATTACTGCGACGGTCGCAGCGAGAATCTGTCGCTTCATTGCTTACAGCCTTTCGTTTTCTTGGTGTGCCGCGGAGCGAGCCCCGTGGAGGTAAGGGGCTTTCTTTACGAGGGGGTGGGTGCTGCTGTCGGTTCGGAATGACTGCCGGCCGCCAGTGCCGCGTTCTTTGATCGCTTGATCCGTTGCTGGGCCTGGTCGAGCATCACCGCGAGGATGATGACGGCTCCCTTGATGGTGATCTGCCAGAACGTCGAGACCCCCACGATGACGAGGCCATCGCTCAGGAACCCGATGACGAACGCGCCGATGAGGACGCCGCGCACGTTGCCGCGACCGCCCGTCAGTGCCGCACCGCCGATGACGACGGCGGCGATGGCGTTGAGTTCGAATGACTCTCCGAGCTGGGGCGCTGCGCTTGTCAGTTCCGAGGAGATGATGAGCCCCGTCGTCGCCGCGCAGAAACCGCTGATCATGTAGACCCTCAGCTTCACTCGCCTCACCGGAACGCCGGACAGCTCGGCCGCCCTTTCGTTGCCTCCCGTCGCGTAGACCCAGCGGCCGAACGGCGTGTTTTTGAGCACGAAGGCGGCGACGAGCGCGAAGACGACCATGATCCAGATCGCGGTCGGGATCCCGAGCAGGCGCCCGCCGCCGATGATGCCGAAGCCGGTGTTGCCGAGGGCCTCCTCACCGCCCAGTCGTGGATAGGTCGACCCGTTGGAAATGAGCAGGGCTGCGCCGCGCGCGACGTACAACATGCCGAGCGTCGCGATAAACGGAGCGACGTTGAACTTGGTGACGAGCAGTCCATTCACATAACCGACGAGCGTGCCCACCGCGAGCGAGCAGAGCACGACGACCCACACCGGTGGGTAGACGACGACGCCGAATGCGTCGAGTTGCCAGCCTTGAAGCAGCACTCCGGCGACAACCCCGGAGAGGCCGACGGTAGACCCAACGGAGAGATCGATTCCGCCTTTGAGGATTACGAACAGCATGCCGAGCGCGAGGATGGCGTTGTAGGCCACGTGCTTGGTCATCGTCACCAGGTTGTTGAAGGTGAGAAATGAGTCCGACAGCAGCGCGAAAATGATGATCAGGACGATGAGCGCAATG
>JAZQRG010000563.1:0-3147 GCA_045629445.1 Mycetocola sp.
CACTGGTCGCTTCCCGGGTTCCCCACGGGTTGGCAGCGGCCAAACCCGGGATATCCGGAAGCACCGGAATGGAACCGGTCGCAATTGCAACCGCCGCGGCCCGGTATTCCCGTCCGCCAACGTCGACGGTGCGAGGACCAGTGAGGCGAGCGTGGCCCCGGATCAGGTCGATACCGGCGGAATTCAACCAGTCGACCTGACCGTCATCCTTCCAATCGCTCGTAAATGCATCCCGACGGGCAAGAACCGCAGGAGCGTTCAGCTCACCGGTGACCGCCTGCCGGGTGCCATCCAGTCGCTGGGCGGCGCGAAGAACGTGGCCACTGCGGAGCAGCGCCTTTGAGGGCATGCACGCCCAATAGGAGCACTCGCCACCGACGAGTTCCGATTCAACGATCGCAACCCGGATGCCACGTTTGGTGGCGTAGTCGGCCACGTTCTCCCCCACGGCGCCGGCCCCAATCACGATCAGGTCGTAGTCAACCGTGGAACGCTCGCTGTCGCCGGCCATCAGGCACGCGCCGAGCGAGTGAGGCGAAGTGCGGAGATCAGGAAGAGCACGCCGCCCAGGGTCGCGTAACCAGCTATCGAGGTCACCATTGTGGCTCCGCCTAGTCCCTGGGCGAGGAACGCGAAACCGACCAGGACAGACAGGCCGCCGCTGAGGATCAGCGGCACCTGGCCACCGAGTTTGCGGCGGCTCAGGCCGGTCACCAGCTGCGCGGCGCCGGAAAGCACAGCCCACACGCCCCACACAGCCAACACGGCGCCCGGGGACACGAGCGAGGCCCAACCGAGGGCGACGGCAGCCAGCACACTGCTGACGATGTTGATGATCTCGCTCACTCGCGACAGGGACGCCGTTCCAGCCGCCCGGAGCTCGGTCAACACGGAGAACGCGTCCACCAGCGGATAGACGATCAACAGCGCCGTGAGAAGTGGGGCTGAATGAGGAGCCACGAGGGCGAGCAGCAGTGCCCAGACAACGGCAAAGCCGAAGCGGGAGAAATAGACCCGACGCAGTGTCCTCGCAAGAGGCGCTGCGGCGCGGGTATCGATGGTTGTCACCAGAATTCCTTTCGTTGAGTTAGGTAGACTTACTAGTACGTCTACCCGAGACACTCTAGAGTTGATACCGACAGCAACGCAAGTAAAAGGTTCAAAAAAAGAGGGAGCATCCGTGAGCGAGAGTGTGCCGATACCGGCTGCAGTGACGGGGAGCCGTCGCGGCGACGCCACGCGTGCTCGCATCCTGGACGCCGCGACCGAGTTGATCTATGCCAACGGCATCCGTTCAACGAGCGCCGACCGCATCATCGAGCAGGCGGGGATCACCAAGGTCACGTTCTACCGGCACTTCAAAACCAAGACGGATCTGGTTGTCGCCTATCTCGAACGACAGTCCGCCGGAGAACAGGAAGCGTTAACGACCGCCCGCGCCCAGTCCGACCCGGTGCACGCGCTCGAGAACATTGCGGAGATCATCGGCTCAGCGAGTTGCATGCCTGGCTTCAGAGGATGCCCGTTCATCAACGCGGCCGCCGAAATTGCGGACCCTCATGACCCCGTGAGAGTCGTTGTTGATACGCACCGCAAGTGGACCCTCGAGTTGTTCACCGCGATCGCAACGGATGCCAGCGTCAGCGATCCAGACACCATCGGCGGGCAACTGATGATGCTCCGGGATGGCGCGATGATCAACGGATACCTCAGCGACCCCGAAGAAATCGCCGGCAGACTCCGCGTCGCCTATGCCGCGATCATCGCCGCGGCATAAGGCTAAACCTCGGCAACTCCTCCATCGAGTACGGCGTCACCGGTCGTGATTTCGAAAAACTCCGCCACCTCGTCGGCTGCGGAGAGTCGACGAGCGAAGACCTGGCTAGCGAAGGGCAGCGCTGGCCGTCCTGGGCTTGCGCAAGGCAGGGCAGTGCTCGGCCGTCGGGTGGTGCGCGATATCGATCATCCGGTCAAGAGCATCGAGCGCCGCTGCAAGCGAACCCATCGACTCGGAGATCCGTGAACGCTCCGCCTCAAGCAGCGCAAACGTCTCGGGCGTCGCGACTCCCGAGTCGTGACAGGGTAACAGTTTCACGATCGTGCGACTCGGCAGTCCGGCAGCGAAAAAGCTCTGGATAAGTTTCACTCGTTCGACCGCTGACTCCGCATACGTGCGCTGGCCAGCGAGCGTGCGACCAGTCGCGATCAGCCCCTGCTCCTCGTAATAGCGAAGCGCCCGCGTGCTGACTCCGGACTGTCGGGCGACCTCACCGATGCGCATAATTCAACCTTCAACCAATAAACGATAAAAATCCGTGAACGGACTTGCCTTTGACGTTGACGTCAACTCTTATCGTAACGGAGCTGGCCTCGATCGGGCCGGCTCCCACCACAAGAAGGAAACGCTATGAACATCTCAGGACAGACTGCCCTCGTCACCGGAGCCAATCGCGGCATCGGGGAGCAGTTCGTGCTTGAACTCCTGGACCGCGGTGCCGCCAAGGTGTACGCGGCTAGTCGCCGTCCCGAAACCATTGACTTCGGCGGAGACAGCAGAGTGGTGCCGGTTGAACTGGACCTGTTGAACCACAGGACGGTTATCGCCGCTGCAGAGACGGCTGCCGACACAACACTGCTCATCAACAACGCCGGAATCTCAACGTCAACACCCCTTCTCACGGGCGAACTCGCGGACATTCGACGCGAAATGGATACTCATTTCTGGGGCACGCTCGACGTGACGCGCGCGTTCGCGCCGATACTGGGGGCGAATGGCGGCGGTGGCGTCGTCAACGTGTTGTCAGCTTTGTCGTGGTTCACCGTCCGCGGGAACGGCGCATACGGTGCGGCGAAAGCAGCCGAATGGAACATGACAAACGCCATTCGTCAGGAGCTCGCTCCACAGGGGACTTTTGTCCAGGGCATCCACCTTGGTGCGGCAGCAACTGACCTCATGGCGGGCTACGAGGGGCCCATGATCCACCCACGGTCGGTAGCTCGTGCGTCACTCGACGGACTCATGTCCGGTTCCATCGAAGTAGTTGTCGACGAGTGGAGCGCATGGGTCAAGGCATCACTGGCCGCAGACCCGGCCGCGTTCTACGCTCAGCTGGACGCGCGCCTTCCGGCCTGACCCAACAAAAAAGC
>JAZQRG010000564.1:0-3008 GCA_045629445.1 Mycetocola sp.
CTTCAGTTTCGGGCATAACAAGGTTGACGGGCGCAGAGCCTGCAAAAAAACGGAGGAGGGGATATGACTCGTCGAACGTTGTTATTGGCGTCGGTCGCGAGCTGGACTGCGGCTTCGCTCGTCGCGCCAGTGCAGGCGCAGGAAGCGCCGCAGGTTAGCGATGGCGATGTGAGAGCCATCATCGTCACCGGTTCGCGTGTTCAGCGCGATGGCTTTAACGCACCCTCCCCGACGATGGTCGTAACTGCGGAGGCCATTTCCGAGCGCGGCTCGGCCAACATCGGCGACTTCCTCAACGAGGTCCCGTCTTTCCGTCCGAGTGTGACGAACCAGACGAACACCCAGTCTTCCAATCTGTCCGGCGCGACCTTCGCGGATCTTCGCGCCCTGGGAAATATTCGCACGCTGGTGCTGGTCGACGGCCGCCGCCATGTGCCGACCGCCCCGACGGGGCAGGTTGACCTCAACCTCATGCCGACTGTCCTCGTCGACCGCGTGGACGTCGTCACAGGCGGTGCATCCGCGGCTTATGGCTCGGATGCCATTTCCGGCGTGGTCAACGTGATCATGAACAATCGTCTGACGGGCCTGAAGGGCGACATTTCGCTCGGCCTGTCAGAGCAGGGTGACAATTTCGAGCGCCGTATCGGCCTCGGCTTCGGTAGTCCGTTCGCAGACGGTCGCGGTCATTTCGTGATCGGCGGCGAGTATGTGAAGTCGGACGGCATAGGGGGCTTTGAGGATCGCGCCTGGGGGCGGCGCTACGAGGAGTCGGTCGCGTTTCCGACTGTCCGGCCCGCTGGCGTTCCGTCGCGGTCCTTCGAGAGGGGGGTACGGTTCGTCAATTCTCTGATCGGGGGCGCCATTCTTGGTAATAACGCCGATACCAACCCGGCCAACGGCGTTGATGTGCTGCGGGGCATCTGGTTCCCGGCCCCGGGCCAGGTCGGCACGTTCACATACGGTAACGACACGGGTGGTTCTTCCTACGACATGACGAGTTCGCAGGGCACGCCGCCGCGCCTTGGGCACACCTTGGTGCTGCCGATCGATCGTTATGTCGTTCGCGCGCACCTGAATTACGAACTGAGCGACTCCATCGGGATGTTCCTCGAGGGAAGCTACGGGCGCTCCGGGTCCGACTATTCCGGCCCGATGCCGCGCGATACGGCGGTCAGCGGTCCGCGCGCAGTGGTGATTCAGCGGGATAATGCGTTCCTGCCGACCGAAGTTGCTGCCATCATGGATGCGAACGCGATCACCTCCTTCGTTATGGGGCGGTCGAACCCTGATTTCTCCTCCACGCAGATCGTCAACTTCAACAGTACCTATCGCATCGCAGGCGGTTTCAATGGCGATCTGGGCGGCGGATGGTCCTGGGATGCCTATGCGCAATATGGTGAGAACCAGTTGAATTCGCAGATCCGCAACATGCGCATCCAGCAGAATTTCATCTGGGCGCTCGATGCCATAAACGTCGGCGGGCAGATCGTGTGCCGTAATACCGTGGCGCGGGCGCAGGGCTGCGTCCCGCTCAACCTCTTCGGTGTCGGGGCCATGTCCGATGCATCGATCAATTATGTGAACGGCACGCAGTTCCAGTCGATCACGACCTCCCAGTTCGTCGGTGCTGCCAACGTTCGCGGCGAACCTTTCTCGACCTGGGCCGGGCCAGTCTCGGTGGCTGTGGGTGCGGAATATCGTCGTGACACCGCGGAGAGCATCGTTGACTCGATTGCAGCGGCGAATGGCTACAACTTCTCGAACCCCAAGGCCTATCAGGGCGCCTTCGCGACCAAGGAGGCCTATGCCGAGGTCGTGGTGCCGCTGGCACGAGACGTACCCTTCATTCAGTCGCTCGACCTAAACGGCGCCATTCGTCACACCGACTATGACGTGTCCGGTGGCGTGACGACGTGGAAGCTCGGCGCAACATGGGATGTGACGGACGGCATCAGGTTCCGCGCTACCCGCTCACGGGACATCCGCGCACCAAATGCCGCTGAGCTGTTCTCGGTCACGTCGACACAGTCCACGCTGCGCAATCCGTTCAATGGCGTCTCGCGCTCCTACACCGTGATCTTCGAGCCCAGCTCGACGCTGGCGCCGGAGAAGGCGAACACGCTTACCGTCGGCGCGGTCGTGTCGCCCCCCTTCCTGCCGGGCTTCTCGGCATCGGTGGACTTCTATGACATCAAGATTGACGGGGCGATCGCGAGCTTCCCGGCGCAGTCGATCATCGACAACTGCTATGCCGAGACGCAGACCGGTACACCGGGCACTTTCTGCGCGATGACCTCGCTCTCCGGTACGGGGGCAGCCACGGAAATCAATTCGGTCTCGGTGCAGCTACTGAATCTGGCCTCGCTTGAAACGCGCGGTGTCGACTTCGAGATGCTCTACCGCTTCGATGCAGGGCCGGGCCGGGTAACCACCCGTCTCTTCGGTAATTATGTGTCGCGCCTGATTTCCGACGATGGTCTTGGGTCCGGGCCTCTGTTCGATGCCAACGGCATCCTCCAGAATCGCGGCAGCCGCATCGACCGAGCCGGCCAGCTGGGTGGATTCACCTCGGGTCTCAACCTGGGTGCCACCAGCGTCCCGCATTGGCAGATCAACGCCAACATCGGTTACGAGACGGACATGTGGGGCACCTCGCTCACCGCCCGGTGGATCGACAAGGGCATTGTTGACGCAACGCTCGTTCAGCCGGGCGACCCGGATTACGACGCCCGGTCCCCAATCTCCGTTGGCGACATGAACGTGAATTCACGGCTCTATCTGCACTGGATGGGCAATGTGAACCTGATGAAGCGGGACGGGAAGATGGTCCAGCAAGTCGGAGGCCAAGCGGTCTTAGGAAGACAATGGGTCTTACCAACTCCTTGGCTCACAGAACGACATGGCTACGATCCGACTTGTTGGCGACATGAACGTGAATTCACGGCTCTATCTGCACTGGATGGGCAATGTGAACCTGATGAAGCGGGACGGGAAGATGGTCCAGC
>JAZQRG010000565.1:0-3238 GCA_045629445.1 Mycetocola sp.
TCCTGTCCGCGCTTGAGGAGCTCATTCAGTCAAGGCTGAGCGCCAACCGTGCCAGCCGGATTCGGCGTGGAGCGATGACACAGAACGCCGCTGCGCTTGAACGCGGTGCTGAGGTTGGCAAAGACTCAATGTCGGATGGCACCAAGTCCCAGATTCCTGCCATCATCGTTCTCATCACTGATGACGTCGCTGTCGACCGGGCACGCCTTGTGCAGTTGGCGGAACTGGGGGCCGATGCCGGCGTTTATCCAATCTGGATTGCTCGCGATGTCGCGTCGCTCCCGGCCGTCTGCCGTACATTCCTCTCGGTACCTGACGACGGCACCAAGGCAAGCGCCGGATTCGTGCGGCTTGGCGAATACATCGATGATGTTGAGACCGAACTCATCGATGCTGAGACCGCGCTTGACTATGGCCGGCGAATGGCGCCCTTGATCGACGCCGGCGCCCTCGTGGAGGATTCAAGCGACCTGCCTCGCTCCGTGTCGCTGGTGACCCTGCTCGGGCATGACCTCGTCGAATCCAGTGAGGCCGTCATCGACCGGTGGCGGCAGAATGCCTCCATTCACGACCGCACCCCCGGCGCGCCGCACAAGCCGCGACGGGCCGGGAAACTGCGCGCAATCGTCGGATCGGGCGGCGTTGACGCCATGCACCTCGACCTGCGCGCCCAGGGTCCGCACGCCCTTGTCGGTGGAACCACGGGTGCCGGAAAGAGTGAATTCCTGCAAGCGTGGGTTCTCGGTATGGCTGCCGAATACAGCCCGGACCGCGTCACGTTCCTCTTCGTTGACTACAAGGGTGGATCGGCGTTCGCCGACTGCGTCTCGCTCCCTCACACGGTCGGACTCGTGACGGACCTCAGCCCGCACCTGGTTCGACGCGCACTCACGAGCCTTCGGGCCGAACTGCACTTTCGTGAGCACCTTCTCAACCGCAAAAAAGCGAAGGATCTCCTTGAGCTGGAGAAGCGAGGCGACCCCGACAGTCCACCCGCTCTCATCCTCGTCATTGACGAGTTCGCGGCACTTGTCGGCGAGGTACCGGAATTCGTTGACGGCGTCGTCGACATCGCCCAGCGTGGCCGATCGCTCGGCATCCACCTCATCATGGCAACACAGCGCCCGGCAGGTGTCATCAAGGACAACCTCCGCGCGAATACGAACCTTCGAGTTGCTCTTCGGATGGCGGACGAATCAGACAGCCAGGATGTGGTTGGTATTCAGGACGCTGCCCACTTCGACCCGGCCATCCCCGGACGAGGCGTTGCCAAGACCGGTCCCGGCCGGCTCATGAAGTTCCAGTCCGGCTACGCAGGTGGCTGGACGGCGAAAGAGGTCGACAGGCCTGATATCGACGTTGCGGAGCTCAAGTTCGGCGGAGAGACCAGATGGGAAGAGCAGAACTCTACCCAGGCGGAGGAAAGGGATCTCGGTCCGACTGACCAGCAACGCCTGGTGGCATCCCTCATCGCCGCGTCCTCCTCAGCGGGGATCCCGGCGCCCCGCCGACCCTGGCTCGATGAAATCGCATCGATCTACGACCTTGGGTTGTTGCGGCAGCGCAGCGATACTGACCTGCTCCTCGGAGTTTCCGACCTTCCGGACATTCAGCAGCAGAAGCCGGTGTATTTCCAGCCTGATGTCGACGGCCACATCGCGATCTTCGGAACCGGCGGCTCCGGTAAGTCAGCCGCCCTGCGCACGATTGCCAGCGCGGCAGGAATTACTCCTCGAGGTGGACCGGTCCAGGTTTACGGGCTTGACTTCGGTGCGGGAAGCCTGCGGATGCTCAACGATCTTCCTCACGTGGGTGCAGTGATCTCCGGCGACGACACGGAACGCATCGTGCGACTGTTCCGTCGGTTGAACCGTGAGCTGGAAGAACGCGGCCCCCGTTATGCCGAAGCCAGCGCTGCCAACATCACCGACTATCGCCGCCTGGCCAACCGGCCGGATGAACCTCGCATACTTCTGGTCATTGACGGCTACCCTGCCTTCCGAAATGAATGGGAAGTGCCAGCGGGACGCTCCATCTGGTACGACGTCTTCAAGAGCATCCTGACGGATGGTAGACAACTCGGCATCCACGTGGCATTTACGGCGGACAGGCCCGGTGCCGTTCCCGGCAGTATCGGATCCAACATTCAGCGACGGATCGTATTACGGCTCTCGGATGACAGCGGATACAGCCTTCTCGATGCGCCGAGCGACGTACTCTCAGCGACATCACCTCCCGGCCGGGCGATTGTCGACGGGTTCGAGACCCAAATCGCGATCATCGGCGGGTCATCGCAGATGTCCGACCAGGCCGCAGCAACGAAGAGGCTGGCAGCATCGATGCGGCGTGCGGGAGTGAAGGAGACACCGCCCATCGGTTCGCTGCCCAAGGAGTACGGGCAGTCCGATCTTCCTTCGATTCTCGACGACAAGCCGGTACTCGGCATCAGCGAGGCCGAACTCGGCCCGTACGGCATCGACCCGACCGGCTCGATGCTTCTTGCCGGAGGGCCAGCCACCGGCCGCACAAATTCACTGTTCGCGATTATCGATGCATTTCGACGATTCGACCCGGAAACCCGCTTCTACTACATCGGGAACGCCCGGTCGACGGTGTCGAACGGCCGTGAGTGGGTCGAAGCGGCGACCACGATTGAGAGCATTGCAGCGCTCGCCAAAAATCTCTCCGCTGCAGTGGCTGACCCGGAAACGGAAGGTCGGATCGCGGTCTTCATTGAGGCGATCGGCGACTTCCTCCAGACGCCGGCCGACGCCGCAATTGTCGAACTCACGAAAGCCGTCAAGCGCAGCGACCACTTCATACTTGCCGAAGCAGAAACGTCGTCCTGGAACTCGTCCTGGCCGCTCATGAGCGAGTTCAAGAATGCCAGACGCGGGTTGTTGCTTCAGCCAGACATGATCGAGGGCGATCTCATTCTGAAGACGCCACTGCCGCGGATCGCCAAGTCCGAGTTCCCGCCTGGCCGCGGCATGTATATCGCCAGGGGCAAGTTTGCGCGCGTTCAGCTGCCTTTGGTTGACCACACATAGGGTTCTCGTTCGCACCGGTTAGCGGGCTTCTGACCCCATTTAGGGGCATGGGGAGTCCTCCCCATTGGTGGGTGGTGTGCTGGTCGATAGTGTGTGGTGTGCCGGTCAGCCGTTGGGGTTGGCCCGAGATTTTGAGGAGTGTTGTCATGGCGAACATGAATGTGACTTACAGCGAGATGACGGATGCT
>JAZQRG010000566.1:0-3142 GCA_045629445.1 Mycetocola sp.
GTGATCGCGTTCTCGGCGCCATCGGACAGGCAGATGAAGGCGACGCCGGTGGCGTGGGCGTGCTGGCGACGGATGTCGAGTTCGACACCGGCGGCCCGCAACGAGGCTTCGACCGGCACGGCCAGCGCGTCGTCGCCCAGCGCCAGCAACATCCGCGTTGGTGCAGCGCCCGCACGTGCGGCAGCGACAGCCTGGTTGGCGCCCTTGCCCCCGGGAAAGGTCCGGAAGTCGCGGCCGAGCACGGTTTCTCCCGGGCCCGGAATGCGCTCGGCCCGCACGACGTAGTCGAGATTTGCCGACCCCGCAACCAGAACAGACCCCATCATGCTGTCACCTCTGAAAACCCTCATTGCAATCAACTTCCATTCCACCGGCCGTGCGGCTGCCTGCCGACGGGCGCATGGCGACGTCGGGGCAGATCCGGTGGAAATACCGACGGTTCCGCGCCCTGCCGCAGCGAGAGCCACGGCGGGGCGCGGGACCGGCAGCCCGTACCTCAGAAGGTGTAGCTGTAGCCGACCGAGAACACCCGGCCACGGCCGGCAAAGTAGTTCCGGTATCCGTCGATCTGGGAAAGGGACAGGATGTAGAACTTGTCTGTCAGGTTCTCCACGCCGACCGAAAACCGACCGTAGCGCCCGGTGTCGTAGTTCATCTCCAGGTCCCACAGCGTGTAGCCCTTGGTCTGCTCGAAAGCAGTCGAGCCTTCGTTGATCGCACGCGACAGCAGGGTGGTTTGCCCCAGCGTGACATTGCCGCTATCGGAATAGTCCCAGGTCAGGGACGTCACGAGCTTCGGTGGATTGATATCGCTGACACCCATCTTTTTGTTCAACGGCCCGCCGGCGGTGAAGCTCGTATAACCCAGGCTCTTCGCGTAGACCATCGTGCCTCGCAGGTCTTCGGCGAACCGGAACTCGCCCGTGACCTCCACGCCCTCGATCTCGACGGGGGCCCGGTTGAGCACGTAGTCCCGGGTCCGGGGGTCGATCGACAACGTCGCGCCGAAATCGGATGAGGACCGGTACACGGAGCCCGACAGGGCGGCCCGCTGGCCGCGCCAGGTCAGGCCGAGCTCCTTGTTCTCGACGATGATGGCCTGGAGATCCGTGACCTCGGCGACCGAGTGTCCGGGCGTATTGATGTTGCGGAGCGCGATACCCACGTTGGGCAGCGTGAATCCCTTGCCCCACGAGCCGAACGCGCTCCAGCCCTCGGCGAAACGCCAGATGGCGCCGACATTCGGAAGATTGGTCTGGTAGTCGAGCGACCCGCCGTCGACGGTGACGCGGTTGTTCCACCAGATCGACTGCCAGGTGTCGACATCGAGCTTGCCGTTTTCCTGACGGAGGCCACCGGAAATGGTGACCGGGCCCACGTCCCAGGACAGCTGCACGTAGGGCGCCCAGCTCGAATAGTCGATCGGAGGCACCCAGGTCCGGTTCGTCAACGCGAGATTCTGCTCTGCGGTGTCTTCGACGAGATCGAGGCCGGCCTGCAGTTCCAGACCGGCCACGCCGAAGATGTCCGACTTCGACCACGACGACCGGAACCCCTTCTTCTGCGAGTTGATCTCCGACTGGTCGATCAGTGTCCCGAGAGGCGCGATCGCCGGGTCCTGCTTGTCCTCGGTGATCGAAGCGAGATAACGCATGGCCTGGCTGGCCTTGTAGGCATCCACGGTCAGGGTGCCGCCGAGGAAGTCGGCATGCGTGTACTTCAGCTGCCCCTGACTGAAGTCGTTGAAGGGGGTGAAGCTGCCTGGATAGCCACCGCGGATCGACGTGTCGGTGACGCCGATGCTGCGATCCCCCGAGCCGATCTCCTGGATGTAGTTGTCCTTGCCCACCAGCTCGAAGGTCGAAAGCGTGAGCTGGATGCGCTGGTAGCCGCTCTCGCCGAAGTTGTAGCCGAACTTGGCGAACAGATTGTCGCTGGTGGAGTCGGCGAGTGATCCGGACGGATGCATGCCGATACGCCGGCCGTTGGCGTCCCAGGTCATTCCACGATCGACCCGGGTCCCGGCGAGGTACATGTCGAAGTCATCACGCTTGTGCGCCCACGTGAGCCCGACCTTGTAGATCGAAGAGTCATCTTCCAGCTGCGTCGAGTAGCGGGTGCCGAACGTGAACTCGTTGCCCTCGTTGACTGCGGATTTGGAGATGTAGTTGATGATGCCGCCGGCTGCGCCGATGCCTTCGGCCGCCGAGGGGCCGTTGATCACTTCGACGCGCTCGACGACGCCCATGTCGGTGAACGTGCCGTTGCGCGTTCCCTCGCGAAGCGGTGAACCCTGCGGAATACCGTCAAATAGGCGCAGGGGAATGCGACCGCGCAAGGTTTCGCCGGTGTTGCTCATCGCCTGCGACGACTCCGCATAACCGGGCACGCTCCGCGCCAGCACGGCGGTGGCGTCGTCGGGCAACGCAAGCGTGCGGCTGGCCTCCGCGCTCGAAACAAGCGTGATTGCACCGGGGATCTTGTCCACGGCCTTGGCACTGCGCGTCCCGGTCGTGATCACGGCATCGAGCCGCGTGACCCGATCGTTCCTTGCGCGTTCTGCTTCACTGGTCAGATCGCCAGCGGCGTCATCCTCGGAGGCCGCCGTCGGCGGGTCCGCCGCCTGGGCCCCCGTCGCCGCCATGAACACGATATATCCAACCGCAACCGCAATCGGTCTCTTCACTTTATCCGTTCCCGTGATGCTTGTTGAAAGTAGCGAGCCGATACACGTGCGATCGCACGGCTCACGCTGGTGATGTGCCCGCCGCCCGGAGTGAGGACGAGCGAGGCGAGGTGGCTCGTGATTCGAATGGAAGTGGAAATCGCTGGCCCTGCTGGAACGACCGGAAGTCGGGACTTTCGGCCGGCGGAGCTCAGGCCCTGCGTTCCCCGGACCTCATCCCTGTCGCGGCGACGTTCCCTGCAATCCGGGGAGTCAGAGGCATCTTTGAATCGATTGGAAGGTCGAGCAGCCCACGCTGCCGACAGCGCGATCCCGGCCGGTCAGCGATCGCGCATGAGAATCCATGCCAGTCGGGATCCGGCCAGCGCGGCCTGTCTCGCCGAGGCGGCCCGTGTCCGGTCCCTGTAGGACTCGGGCAGGACCGGCGCACTGTCGGCCGTCGTGCCGGTGACGAGG
>JAZQRG010000567.1:0-2666 GCA_045629445.1 Mycetocola sp.
GGACGAGGTCGGCGACCGCGGGTGGACGAATGTCGTCTTGGCGGTCCTGGTGGTGCCTGGACCACCGCAACTCCGCGGGCTCGGAGCGCCTCGCCGGTGGGCCACACCCTCGGCGACCGGGAGGTCAGGCGGTGTGGCGAGCAGGTTGCGCAGCGGGTCAGACGCTGCCGCTGCATCTGCCTAACCTGCCCGGCCGGGGCGTAGTCGGTCCCTGCTTGCGGAAATCGGCCAGAGTGACTCTTTCGCCGCGGAAGGCAGCGACTCGGTCCGTTCGCGACGACGGCCAGTTCAGATCGTTCGATCTGCCCCCAGTGCCATGTCCGGCCAGCTCAGACGGAACTGTTCTGCTTTTTGTTCTGGGTCGAACTCGATGACTTCCACGTCGTTGTCCTTCAGCACCTCGAGGACCGCAGCCGGCTTGACCCTGAAGAACTCCTTGCGCGCATTGATCTTGTTGATCCGTTGATCTGCGAAATGCCGGTGAAGCATCGCTTCGACCGCAACCGCGTCCTTTGAGAAGAACAGCGCGTGAACGTCGAACTGGAACGGAACGGACGCGTCGCCGAGCTCGCGGACGCGGTCCATCGGGTCTAACCGCCGTGTCATTCCGATCTTGACGAGTTCTTCCCCGAAGGCTCCGAGGTTCGAAATGACGTAAACGTAACCGGCACGGATGTTCGCGGCTCGATAGTCGACATCATCGATGGCTCTGTCGATGCTGGCGAGCTCGCCGCGGAGTCGTTCCGCACCCTCGGCGTCACCCTTGGCTTCGAGGGCGGCGATCGAATTCAAGTAGTGGCTGCGCTCCTTTTCGAGCCGATCGTGCTCACGCTTGAGTTCGGCAGCCGCCTTTGCCTGTTCGCGCAGTTCGGCTTTGCGCTCCCGCTCGAGTTCTCGCTCGGCCTGAACAGTCTGGAGGTGCTGGGAAGCGAGCGCGAGCTCTTCGAGACGGAGTTTGTGGAATTTGTGGGTGATTTCGAGGCCGATGATGACACCGTTCTTGTGGACGGCTTCGACAGCTTTCTGCAAGCGGGCTTGCGCCGTGTGCAGGTTTCCGGCCTTCACGGTCTTGATGCAGTTCTCGGCTTCAGCGTTGTAAGCACGCAACATCAAGCGGGCGATCCCTTTAGACATCTTCTTGCCCTCGGCGGCAGAACCGTTCACTGTCCAGTTCTCGTTCATCGTTGTCGCGTAGCCGATCTTGTTCATTTGTCTGATCTCCGCCCGCAGCCTTGCGAGCTCGTCCGCCAAGACGGCAGACGACTCAGCTGGGTGTTCGAAGTCGAAGAGCCCCAAGGACTGCATCTCGACTTGCTGACGTGTCGCTACAAGTTCCTTCTCAGTCGCTGCCACTTCGCTTCGGAGGCGTGCGAGGTCGTCTTCGATTTGCGTGAGCTCAGAACGTAGCGAGTCGATTTGCGCCTCACGTTCGACAACATCTTCGAGCCCGAACCGAGCGATAGCTCTGGACTGAGTCGACAGAGTCTCGCTCATTCGCTGGGCCCGGTCGAACAATGTACGCAGTTCGTCCAGCGCAGTTTGAGCCACAGCCTTGGCGTTGAAGAACGTCGGTGACGTGTCGAGAACCGTCGGGCGAGGGATGGTCGTGTCAGTCTCACCCTCTTCTCGGTCTTCACTCTGGGTCAGATCGGGCAAGCTTTCGTCCGTCGCAGGCTTAGCGGGATCGGTCTCCCGGCTGAACTGAGGTTCTTCCGATTTCGGGCCACGGCGCTCTTGAGGCTCTAGCGCTGACGGCTCCTGCCTCGCTTCAGCCTGAGCCAAGCCGGGCGTGACATCAGCAGTGAGTTCCACCTCCGCGCCTGTCCCCGCGACATCCTCACTTTTCGCTCGGTCGGCGTCCCCCTGGGCGTCTGAAAGTTCGATTGGGTCCCGCGCCACCGCCCCGCGGTTGGAGACGTGCTCAGTCCACTGATCACCATTCCAGTAACGCATCTCATTGCGACCCGTTGGATCCGCAAACCAGTTAGCCGGTGTCGTCATGGGCCGGAATCTACGACAGTGTCTACGTGGATGGTTGCGAAGTGCGTAGATCGTGTGACAGCTGATTGTCGCCGGACGAAACGGCCTGGAGCATCCGGGCCGCTGCCTACGCGGCGATATGACGCAGGCGCAAGGGACTCGCCACGCGACGAATGGAATCGGTCCGTTCAGGAACGCGGCTCCACGGACAGTCCGCACTCTTCACGGGCTCGGCGGGCGTTGGTCGATTCCGAGTGGCGCATCCAGGTGGCTACGTCCAGGAGTCGCAATGTCGTGGGCTGCTTGAAGCCAATTGGCGCCATGGCATCGATTGCTTGCCGCAGCGACTCATCAGAGAGAGCGTCTCGCAAGAGCGACCACCGATCATCGGCGCCGCTCAAGCACAAGTGCTTGCTGATGACCGAATCAAGGATCGGCAGCATCTTCGGCCGCTTGCGTGAAAGCAACTTGCTCGTGCGCGTGGGCCCGATCGGCACGGACCTGATACTCCGCCAGAGATCATTCGCCCGCGACAGATCCTGCACCTCCCATAGCGGGCGGTCGTCGCCAAGGCGCGTCAGCAACTCGTTGACCGCTGCGGGTTCGACCAGCAGGGCACGAACCGCCGCGGGGCCAAATCTCACGTCCAGCAGGGATGCTGCGACTAGATCATCTGCGGTGAACTC
>JAZQRG010000568.1:0-9782 GCA_045629445.1 Mycetocola sp.
CGAGTGAGTCTACGAGTGCCGCCTTCGTCGTGTTCCAGGTGGACGAGGCGAGCTCACGCACCCGCGGGCTGTCAAAGAGTTCGAGTTTGACGTTTTCGAATCGTGCGATCAGTTCCTTGTCATTCTGGAGGTTGTCGGTGAGCGTGAGAAGGTAGTTATCGACGGCTCGGCGTGCAGGGTCGGCGTCATCGTCCTTCATCCGGCCCACGAACGCCAGTGCCTCTCGGTAGAGCCGGTCATCGACAAGGCGGTCAACGAACGACGGCACCCACGACGGGAGCCGGGACGACACGAGTCGTGCGAAGGCCTCGGGGTTGTTCTCCAGCCACTCCTCGATTCCGTCGAGGAGGAGGCCGACGACGGCATGGTGTCCGCCCGCAGCGACGACGCCCTCGCCCCAGGCGCCGATGGACTCGCTCCACGGCTGCTCGATGAGGTGCGTGCGCGCGAGCTTCTCGAGTACGTCACGCACATCATCGTCATCGAGCAGGGAGAGCATCCCCTTGGCGCCGACGGATGCCTCGTCTGCGAGCCTCGTTGCGTTCTCGGGTTGTGCCAGCCAGTCACCGAGTTTCTGGCCGATGTGCGTCGTTTCCAGTTTGTGGCGGACGACCGGCTCTGACAGGAAGTTGGACTCCACGAACTCGCCGAGGCTTGCCCCGATCTCGTCTTTTCGGCGCGGGATGATCGCGGTGTGTGGGATCGGCAGTCCGAGCGGATGCCGGAACAGCGCCGTCACAGCGAACCAGTCGGCGATCGCACCGACCATGCCGCCCTCGCTCGCGGCCCTGACCCAGCCCAGCCACGGGATCTCGTCCTGTAACGCGAATGAGACGCAGAAGATCACGGCCATGAGAAGAAGCAACGCCGTCGCGGTGCGTTTCATTGATACGAGGCCCCTGCGCCGTTCGAGGTCTTGCGGGGTGAGGAGGGGGATCGTCATTCCGCTATCGTACGTCGGGCGTTTGATCGGCCGTGAGCGGTTGCGCCCTGGACCAATTGCCTTCACGGATCGGTCACCGGTGCGGTGTTTCTCGCTCGGGTGGTACCCGCTTGGGGGGCTTGTGATTATGGTGCTGAGGGTCAAGGTTGGAATCAACACCCGCGGAATGCCCCGCCGCGCGTGGCCCCGACCCTCGCGAGGACTGCTGCCCCCAGTTGTTCGCCGTTGCAGGAGTTACCCGATGTTCGATGAATTGAATGCACGTCCCGAGCGCTCAAACCCGATCAGGCTCATGGTGATTATTGGAAGCGTCCGGCCCGGTCGCGCCGGATTATCCGTCGCGCTCTGGGTCCATGAGCACACCACCCAGGTTGGTGGGTTCGATATTGACTTTGTCGATCTCGCCGAACTGGAGCTTCCGTTCATGAATGAGCCGAAGCATCCCAAACTTCAGGAATACCGCCACAATCACACGATCGCCTGGGGTGAACGGGTAGACGCCGCCGATGCGTTCCTCTTCGTGACCCCGGAGTACAACAACAGTTACTCGCCGGTGCTTAAGAACGCGCTTGACTACCTCCATCACGAATGGTCGGGCAAACCCGTCGGGCTCGTTAGCTATGGCGGGCTCTCGGGAGGAACCCGCGGCGCCGCCGCCCTGCGGCCGGTTCTCTCCGCGCTCGGACTGGTCAGCACCGGTGCGAACGTAGAGATTCCTTATGTCTCCCGGCAGATCGACGACGGCTTCTTCGAGCCGAGCGAACGGCAGGTGGACAAGCTCACGCTCATGCTCGACGAGCTTGGCCGACTGGCCCCAGCGCTGAGTGATGTTCGGCAGGCGGCTCCGCTGAGCGCTTAGCGCCTAGGACGTCACCACCTGGATGGGCGCGGTGTCAGGGATCGGGCCGCCCTCTCGACCACGGAGGTCAGGGTGCCACCGCTTGCCGAGCAGCGGAACCATGAAGCCGAGGAACGCGAGGGCGCTCGCCGCCCAGTACGCGCCGATGGCGCCGTTCGAATCGATCAGGATGCCGGCGACCGCGCTACCGAGTGCTGCGCCGATGAGCTGGCCTGTCCCCATCCAGCCGTAGGCTTCTGCCGTGTCGCTGAACTTGACGCTCGACGACACCATGGCGAAGAGCACGGTGAGCGCCGGCGCGATTCCGATGCCGGCGACGAACAGGACGATCGACAGCGCAACGATGCCGGAGAAGAAAGTCGAAAACGCGATACCAGCGAAGACGATGAACATGCGTCGTGCGAGAGCCCACGGCCCGATGGCGATATGCCCGAAGGCGAGGCCGCCGGCGAGGCTTCCGAGCGACAGGATGCCGAGGACGATTCCGGCTTCGAGACCGCCGTGTCCGAAGGTTGCGACGACACCGACCTCGAGCGCGGAGCACGCGCCGATGAGGAGGAACCCGACGACGGTCGCGAGGAGGACGGGGGGCCGCTTGAGCACCTGGCCAATCTTGCGCTTGCTGCGGGGGATGCGCACCCGGCCGACCTCTGGCGATGCAATGAACCACGCTCCGCCGGCCACCATAATCACAACCGCAGTGAGGATGCCCCACTGGGTGCCGACCTGGGTGGAAATGAACGTGGTGATGACGGGCCCGAGGACCCAGATGATCTCCTGAGCGCTCGCGTCAAGCGAGAACAGCGGCGTCAGCTGCTTCGAGTTGACCATCTTTGGATAGATCGTGCGAACGGCTGGCTGTACCGGTGGTGTCGACAGGCCGGCAACGAAGGCGAACGCCATGTACCACGGCACACTCATCTCAACGAGCGCGACGGTCGTGACGGTCAGCGCGCAGACGACGACGGTGAGGATGAGGACCGGACGCATGCCCCAGGTGCCCATCCACCTGCTCGTCAACGGGCCGGCGAGGGCCTGCCCGACGCTGGACGCCGCGAGAACGATTCCTGCGGCGCCGTACGAGCCGGTGACCTGCTCAACGTGAAGAAGGAACGCAAGAGACAGCATCCCGAACGGAAAACGGGCCACCAGCTGAGCGATGATGATTCGAGCGACGCCCGTTGTTTTCAAAAGGCTCGAATATGCGCTCATGACGTCAATTCTATTGACCGCGGAGGCGCTCCCCGTTGCCGCCGGAGTTGACCACCCTCCCTCGGGCCGCGACACGCCGACGGCCCGAATTGGGGTGGGAATTAATGTCGGTGGCTGGATCTAGCGTTGCACCTGTGGAGAACCCCTCGGTGAACGCCAGAGAAGCCAGCGATTGCGGCATTTCCGGACCTCTGATGGGTGTGGAGAAAACGGTGGACAAATGGTGGATAAAGGAAGAAAACAGTGGAATCGCTTGTTGATAACTACAAGCGTGTAACTACTAGTGGTTGGGGTGCTCCCCAAAGCGACCAACTATATGTAGTATTAGACAACCGGCAGGCACTGCCGAGAAACATCAGAATTTTTCCCAGGAAGGGGCCCGTCAGATGACGATTACGGTCTACACCAAGCCTTCATGCGTGCAGTGCACTGCGACGTACCGCGCCCTCGACAACAAGGGCATCGAATACAACATTCTCGACCTTTCCGAAGACGAGAATGCGCTTGAGGCCGTCAAGGCACTCGGGTACCTCCAGGCGCCCGTCGTCATCACCGACGAAGACCACTGGTCTGGTTTCCGTCCCGACAAGATCAACGAACTCGCTTCTCGCCTGTCCTGAGCGTCGACTCCGACCTGGCGGGGAATGACATGGCCAAACTGGTCTATTTTTCCAGCGTCTCCGGTAACACCCAGCGGTTCGTTTCGAAGCTGGGCGTTCCGGCCGAGCGGATCCCGCTGCACGCGAAAGACCCGCACCTCACCGCGAGCGAACCGTACATTCTCGTCACCCCGACCTATGGCGGGGGAGACGGCAAGGGTGCGGTTCCCAAACAGGTGATCCGATTTCTCAACGACGAGAAGAACCGAGGCCTGCTTCGCGGCGTCATCGCCGCTGGCAACACCAACTTCGGCTCGGCGTACGGGCTCGCCGGGGATGTCATCTCGGCGAAGTGCAAAGTGCCGAACCTGTATCGATTTGAAGTATTTGGAACTCCGGATGACGTGCGCGTCGTCCACGATGGATTGGAATCATTTTGGCTGGAACAGTAGTAACCGAGGTCCCGATGGACACCGGGATGGACTACCACTCGCTCAACGCGATGCTCAACCTGTACGGCCCGAACGGCGAAATCCAGTTCGACAAGGACCGTGAGGCGGCGCGGGAGTTCTTCCTCCAGCACGTCAACCAGAACACCGTCTTCTTCCACTCGCTTCGCGAGCGGCTCGACTACCTCGTCGAGAAGGAGTACTACGAGGCTGCCGTCATCGACGCGTACTCGTTCGACTTCATTCAGAAGCTCAATGACCTGGCCTACTCGAAGAAGTTCCGTTTCCAGACCTTCCTCGGCGCGTTCAAGTACTACACGTCATACACGCTGAAGACTTTCGACGGAAAGCGTTACCTCGAGCGTTTCGAAGACCGGGTCGTCATGACGGCACTCGGCCTCGCGCAGGGTGATGAGAAACTCGCCGTAGCCCTCGTCGAAGAGATCATCGCCGGTCGATTCCAGCCGGCAACGCCGACCTTCCTCAACTCGGGCAAGGCGCAGCGCGGCGAACTGGTCTCCTGCTTCCTCCTGCGCATCGAAGACAACATGGAGTCGATCTCCCGCGGCATCAACTCGTCGCTCCAGCTCTCCAAGCGGGGTGGCGGCGTTGCGCTCCTGCTCTCGAACATCCGTGAGGCCGGCGCACCGATCAAGCAGATCGAGAACCAGTCCAGCGGAATCATCCCCGTGATGAAGCTGCTCGAAGACTCCTTCAGCTACGCCAATCAGCTCGGAGCCCGCCAGGGTGCTGGGGCCGTCTACCTCCAGGCGCACCACCCCGACATCATGCGTTTCCTCGACACCAAGCGTGAGAACGCCGACGAGAAGATTCGCATCAAGACGCTGTCACTCGGTGTCGTCGTCCCCGACATCACCTTCGAGCTCGCGAAGAAGGGTGAGGACATGTACCTGTTCTCGCCGTATGACGTCGAGAAGGTTTACGGAGTGCCGTTCGCCGACATCTCGGTGACCGAGAAGTACCACGAGATGGTCGACAACGCCCGCATCAAGAAGACCAAGATCAAGGCGCGCGACTTCTTCCAGACCCTCGCGGAGATCCAGTTCGAGTCCGGTTACCCGTACATCATGTTCGAAGACACGGTGAACAAGGCGAACCCGATCAAGGGTCGCATCAACATGTCGAACCTGTGCTCGGAGATCCTCCAGGTCAACACGCCGACCACGTACAACGCCGACCTCTCGTACGACGTCATCGGAAAAGACATCTCCTGCAACCTCGGTTCGATGAACATCGCGCTGTCGATGGACTCACCCAACTTCGGCCAGACCGTTGAGACCGCGATCCGCGGACTCAGCTCGGTGTCAGACCAGAGCCACATCGAATCAGTTCGCTCGATCGAAGACGGCAACGACAAGTCGCACGCCATCGGCCTCGGCCAGATGAACCTGCACGGCTACCTCGCCCGTGAGCGCATCTACTACGGTTCGGAAGAGGGCATCGACTTCACGAACATCTACTTCTACACCGTGCTGTTCCACGCCCTGCGTGCATCCAACCGGATCGCCATCGAACGCGGTATCGCCTTCGACGGTTTTGCGGACTCGACCTACGCGACTGGCACGTTCTTCGACAAGTACACCGACCAGGTCTGGGAGCCGGCAACGGCTCGCGTCGCCGAGCTGTTTGCGACCTCGGCCGTCTCGATCCCGACGCAGGCCGACTGGGCCGCGCTGAAGGCATCCGTCATGGAACACGGCATCTACAACCAGAACCTGCAGGCTGTACCGCCGACCGGGTCGATCTCGTACATCAACAACTCGACGTCGTCGATCCACCCGATCGCCTCGAAGATCGAGATCCGCAAGGAAGGCAAGCTCGGCCGCGTCTACTACCCGGCGCCGTTCATGACGAACGACAACCTGGACTACTACCAGGACGCGTACGAGATCGGTGCAGAGAAGATCATCGACACCTACGCCGCTGCCACCCAGCACGTCGACCAGGGCCTGTCGCTCACGCTGTTCTTCAAAGACACAGCAACCACCCGCGACATCAACAAGGCGCAGATCTACGCATGGCGCAAGGGCATCAAGACGATCTACTACATCCGCCTGCGCCAGCTCGCACTCGAGGGCACCGAGGTTGACGGCTGCGTCAGCTGCATGCTCTGATCTCGATCTTCGATTACTAAGGAACAACAATGATTGAGAAGCTCAAGCTGGTCGACCACGTCCAGGCCATCAACTGGAACAAGATCGAAGACGAGAAGGATGTCGAGGTCTGGAACCGGCTCGTCAACAACTTCTGGCTGCCGGAGAAGGTACCGCTGTCGAACGACATCCAGTCGTGGAACACGCTCACGCCCGAGGAACAGCAGCTGACGATGCGGGTGTTTACGGGACTCACGCTCCTCGACACCATCCAGGGAACCGTCGGTGCCGTTTCGCTGATTCCGGATGCCATTACTCCGCACGAAGAGGCGGTGTACACCAACATCGCGTTCATGGAGTCGGTGCACGCCAAGAGCTACTCCTCGATCTTCTCGACGCTGTGCTCGACGAAGGAAATCGATGAGGCCTTCCGCTGGTCGGTCGAGAACGAGAACCTTCAGAAGAAGGCCGCGATCGTCATGGACTACTACACCGGGGACGACCCCCTGAAGCGCAAGGTCGCCTCGACACTGCTCGAGTCGTTCCTGTTCTACTCGGGCTTCTACCTGCCGATGTACTGGTCGTCCCGCGCGAAGCTCACCAACACGGCCGACATGATCCGCCTCATCATTCGTGACGAAGCGGTGCACGGTTACTACATTGGCTACAAGTTCCAGAAGGGTCTCGAGAAGGAGACCGAGGAGCGCCGCCAGGAGATCAAGGACTACACCTTCAACCTCCTGTTTGAGCTCTACGACAACGAGGTGCAGTACACGCAGGACCTCTACGACGGAGTCGGTCTGACCGAAGACGACAAGAAGTTCCTGCACTACAACGCCAACAAGGCGCTGATGAACCTCGGCTACGAGCCGATGTTCCCGAAGACCGTCACCGACGTGAACCCGGCGATCCTTTCGGCACTCTCACCGAATGCCGACGAGAACCACGACTTCTTCTCCGGGTCGGGATCGTCGTACGTCATCGGCAAGGCCGTTGTCACCGAAGACGAGGACTGGGACTTCTAAATATCCGGCAGTTCCCAGAGCGGAAAGGGCGGTGAGCGTTATGCTCACCGCCCTTTCTGCGTCTCATCGTGCGAACGCCATGTGAAAATCGATGCGAAGGGGTGACTCCGTGGCGAACCTGACATAGTCTCGACTACAGCTGGACACGTGAGTTTCATCCCGGTCGGGATGCTGCTTACGGGCCCCCTGGGTTCGGAAATCGCCTCGCTTCCAACCCATGCGAGAGGTTGAGGCAGCGACCATGCAGACGATCTAACGATGAGCGCTCGGATCGGGCTTTCGGAGTCCGCACCAGAGAACGCGGGAGCGGGGGAGACGCTCCCGGCTCAGGGGCGCGCTCGGCCGAGGCACGCTCGGCCGAGGCACGCTCGCGGCCCAGTGGTGCATTCCAGTCCCGACGCGCCTTCGCCTGTCACGTCGAGCGCAGGAAGGCATGCCAGGCCGAGGCGACGTCGGCCGGGGCTGCGGACCGCATTCCTGGTGTTGCTCGTCGTGCCGGGGCTCTTCGCCATCATTGCCCTCCCGCATCAGGGCGCATCGCCAGCGGCAGCCGGGCCAACGCGGGCACTGGACCTTTCCGGAGCCCAGTCGCTCACGATTCCCGCCGGGACGCGACCCGAGGTTGACCGGGATCTCTACTCGGCGACGAGCATGGAGGAGCTTCTGGCTGTGCGTGCCGCTGCGGCCGCTGCGGAGGCGGAAGCCGCCGCGGCAGCGGCCGTCGAGGCCGCGCTCGCTGCTGCGGAGAGCGCGAAATTCGAGACACACAGCGAAAAAGCGGATGACAGGAACAGTTCCTCCGAAACCTACTCAGACCCGGACGACAGCGAACTGGCCGCGTTTCTGCTGACCCGATCGCTGGCGTGGAATCGGCCGATCGACGCGCCGGTCTCTTCGCCGTACGGCCCTCGCCGGGTCATCTGTAATTCGGCCGGCTGTTCCAACGCTTTTCACGACGGCGTCGACTTTGGGGCGAGTTGCGGAACACCCGTCGCGGCCGTGTCGGCTGGTCGGGTGGTCTTTGTCGGGCGGGCAGGCGCATATGGCAACCGTGTCGTTATCGACCACGGTGGAGGGATCGAATCGATCTACGGGCACATTCAGGACGACTCGTACGCGGTTGCCGTCGGTGATCTGATCGAGGCGGGGACCACTGTCGGTGACGTCGGAGTGACCGGTGTTGCTACCGGGTGTCATCTTGACCTCAAGATCCGTATAGACGGTGAGTACCTGTCTCCCGTCGCCTATCTGACCGCGCGCGGTGTCCCCTTATAGTTCCCAGCCCTGACGACGAGTACGGCTCAGAAGACGGTGTTCCAGTCGTTCTTCACGCTCACAACCGTCCAGCCTTTTTGGGAGGCACGCTCGAGAGCACGTTCGGCACCGGCGGTGTAATCGAATTCCCGGTCGGGATCGTCGTGAAGGATGAGCAATCGCAGGAAAGGCGTTGTTCGATGTTGGGCGAAGTCCAGCATTTCGATGTCACCGTTGGAGTTACCGGCGGCGAGCAGCGGGCGTCGGCCGGTTCGCTCCCAGATCCGCACCGGTTTCTCCGGTCCGTCGTCGAGATAGTCCGCGGATGCGCGCCTGAGAATCGTTCCGCCGCTCTCGTCTGCGCTGTACTCGAGAGAGACAGCGCTGCCAATGACGCGGTCCCGTGGTATTCCATATACCTCGTCGCTGATCGGACGCATGAAGTCGCGACCGCCTCCTGAGACGATATAGGTCGCGAACCCGTTCTCCCTGAGATAGCCGAGCAGGTCGATCATCGGCGCATACGCGCACTCCAGATAGCTCCGTGAGAGCGTCGGGTGACGAGCGGTATGAAGGAATTCGGCCGCGAGCTCCTCGAACCTCTCGACGCTGATGTCCGCGTGTGCCGCGAGGATTCCGGCGGCGACGCTGGCCAGTTTGGAGTCGTCACCCGCGTAGTGGTCGTCGAGCACCGACGCGAGCCAGGCGTAGTCCCGCTCATGCGCCGCTCGCCAGGGTTCCTTTGAACTTAACTCAGGGTCGTCCTCGACCATCGCGACGAGCCGACGCAGGATGAAATCGAGCTGGATGGGCATCGGTTTCTCGCACCAGAGTGTTCCGTCGTTGTCGAACACAGCAACGCGTTGCTCAGGCGGGACCCCCGAGTCCACAGCCGTCGTCTGCTCAACAAAATCGAGAATCGCGCTTCTTGCCGCACTGTCGTTCCACGTGGCCAGCGGTGTGCTCATTCGGTCCTCCCCGAGACATGACCCGCGACTGGCGGGCTTCTCGCAGAATGAACCAACCCAGCTCGCTCCGCGTCACCCTCACTGGGCGAACCTGAAGACCTGCCTAGTCCGCTGGAGTGAGAAGAAGAGTGGTGTCGACCACGCCAGGCCCGACAACGGTGTTCACGATCCGGGGACCATAGTGATCGTATTTCGCGTGGTACGCGTCATCGATCCCCGACGAAACGGATGCATCGGCCGGGGTGAACAGGACGTCCTTCTCCAGCGATCCTGCCCGGATCCGACCCGCCCCGCTCGCCCGCGCCCGAACGAACCACGGGTTCGTCGGGCCGTACGCCGAACGCACGTAAATGTCATCA
>JAZQRG010000569.1:0-5274 GCA_045629445.1 Mycetocola sp.
TGTGCGACTTTCGACCATGAGGACGGCGGATTGGGGCGTCTATCCGTCGGCAGATCCGTTATGGGACCAGCAGGCTAACGGCCTCGACGACGCACGCGGGCTTGGCGTTGCCCTCGATTTCCACAGTGACACGCGCGACGACCTGAAACCCCGAGTTCGTGGGGGTCACTGACAGGAGCTGGACCCCAGCCCGCACTCGCGAATCCACTTGCACTGGCGAGGGGAAGCGGAGCTTGTTCGCGCCGTAATTGACTTCCATCCGCAGGCCGTCCACCCGGTAGACCTGCCACACCATCGCTGACACCAGGCTCAAGGTCAGGTAGCCGTGCGCGATCGTGCTGCCGAATGGGCCGCCTGCGGCACGCTCGGGGTCGATGTGGATCCATTGATGATCACCGGTGGCCTCAGCGAAGGTGTCGATCTGTCGCTGCGTGATGACATGCCACTCAGAGTGGCCGAGGTGGGTGCCCACAGCCTGTCTCAGTGCGTCGATGCTGTTGAAGACCCTCACGTCAGTTGCCAAGTCGTCGTCGACGGAGACGGCTGCACGTGACGATTTCACTGGGCCACCTCGAAAAGTCCTGCGGCTCCCATGCCGCCCCCGACGCACATCGAGATCACGACCCATTGGACGCCACGGCGCCGGCCCTCGATCAATGCGTGGCCGACCAGCCGGGCGCCGGTCATGCCGTACGGATGACCTACGGCGATTGCACCTCCGTCGACGTTCATCTTCTCGGGGTCGATGCCCAGGAAGTCGCGCGAGTAGGCCGCTTGCGACGCAAAGGCCTCGTTGAGTTCCCAAAGTCCGATGTCGTCGACGGTCAGGCCGTGGGCTTTCAGAAGTTTGGGAATAGCCGTAACGGGTCCGATTCCCATCTCCTCGGGAGCGCAGCCGGTGACGGCCATGCCACGGTAGAAGCCGAGCGCGGGGATGCCGCGTCGGTGCGCCTCGCCGGTCTCCATGAGCACAGCCGCTGCGGCGCCGTCGGACAACTGCGAGGCATTTCCCGCAGTCACGCTAGGGACAGCGCTGGCATCGCCAGGTGCGAGGACCGGTTTGAGCGCAGCGAGCTTTTCGGCCGTCGTGGCGCGAATGCCCTCGTCGTGCGTCACCGTGATTTCCTGCTCTGATGTCTCGCCAGTTTCGGGGTCCTGGGCCGTCTTGATCACCGTGATGGGAGCGATTTCCGCATCGAACCGCCCCGCGTCTCGAGCAGCCGCAGCTCGTTGCTGCGACTGGAGCCCCATTGAGTCCTGAACTTCGCGCGACACCTCGTAGCGCTCTGCAACGAGCTCTGCGGTCCGCAGCATGGGCCAATACACCCCGGGGTGATGGTCATTGAGCCAGCCGTCATTCGCACGAAAGACGTTGCGGTGCTGGTTTTGCACCAGGGAGATGGATTCGACGCCTCCGCCGACGGTGACGTTCATGTTCTCGTGAACGATCTGACGACCCGCCGCGGCGATGGCCATGAGACCGGAAGCGCACTGACGGTCGATGGTCGACCCCGGAACGGTCAGTGGCAGTCCTGCGCGCAGTGAAGCCTGACGAGCCACGTTGAAGCCGGTGCTGCCTTCCTGCATCGCGCAGCCCAGCAGTACATCTTCCACCTCTGACGGGTCGATGCCGGCTCGCTCCACAGCGTGTCGTATGGCATGACCAGCGAGTTCCTGCCCGGATGTGTTGTTGAAGGCGCCCTTGTAGGCCTTACCGATTGGTGTGCGAGCCACCGAGACTATTGCTGCTTCCCTCGTATTCATGGGCTCATCCTAACCAATTAGACCGACCGATCAATCAATGATTAGAATGCACTCATGTCTTCCTCAGATCTGTTCCGGCTCGACGGCTCGGTTGCCATCGTGACCGGTGCCTCCAGCGGCCTCGGCGTCGCGTTCGCCAAGGCCCTCGCGGAAGCCGGTGCCGACGTGGTTCTGGGCGCGCGTCGCGTCGACCGGCTCACCGACACCGCCCGCTTGGTCGAGGCTGCCGGCAGGCGCGCCCTGCCCGTCGCGACAGACATCGCCGATCCCGACGCATGCACCGCCCTCGTCGCTCGTGCCATGGAGGAGTTCGGCCACGTCGACGTCCTTGTCAACAATGCCGGCATCGCCACCGCCGTCCCCGCGACCCGCGAGACCCCCGACGAGTTCCGCCAGGTCATCGACGTCAACCTCAACGGCTGCTACTGGATGGCCCAAGCGTGCGGGCGCGTCATGCCACCCGGATCCTCGATCATCAACATCAGCTCCATCCTGGGCCTCACGACGGCCGGCCTCCCCCAAGCGGCGTACAGTGCATCGAAGGCCGGGCTGATCGGCCTCACCCGGGATCTTGCGGCACAATGGACCGGCCGTAAGGGGATCCGCGTCAATGCGATCGCTCCCGGCTTCTTCGAGTCGGAGATGACTCAGAGCTACCCGCCCGGGTACCTCGATGCACAGATCACGCGGATTCCCGCCGGGCGCAAGGGTGACCCTGCAGAGCTGGCCGCCACCCTGGTCTTCCTGGCCTCCCGTGCATCCGGGTACATCAGCGGCCAGACCCTGGCTGTCGACGGGGGCCTGACAATCGTCTGAAGTCGGACCTCCCTGTCATGGAGGCGTTGCCCGCAGACAGTTCATGGCGCCGCACGGGCTGTCACAACAACTACATCGTGCTACGGCCGATCAGGGCGCGACAGCCAAGCGCCCGAGTGTCGACGTTGACGGTTGTGGAAGATCTCGATGTGCTCGAAGATCGCGTTCGAGAGCTCGATCCGCGTCTTCTATTTCGTGCGGTTCCGGAGCTCGATCCGGATTGAGGACCAGAACGATGCTCTTCAAATCGCGTTGTCCAGGCCACCGTTAACGTTGCCAGACGCTGGCATGAGCCCGGCGGAGCGGATCTGGCCGGCGCAGCCCCAAGAGGTGGACGTCACTCCGTGGTCGGAGTGGACCCACGCCGCCATGTTCGGGCGACGGTTGCGGATGGCCATCTCAAGAGCGTTGCTGATCGGGTCGGTGCCTTGGCGCGAGTTGATCGACCAGCCGACGATGCGACGGCTGAACGTATCCGGGACTGCGGCGCAGTAGACCTTGCCTTCCCTCGTCATGTGCCCCACCGCTGAGTCCCTGTGGGTGAGGCTTGTCCTCGCCCGAGAACTTCGCCGCGTGGCGGATGATCGCCAGGCCGGTCTCGAGCTCACGGATCCGCCTTTTGGTGGTGTGTCGCTCGGCCGACTTGCTGGTAGGGACTCCGGAGATCTCGCCGCGGTCGATGCGGTCCTGCCTGAGCCAGTTGTGCGGGCAGTCGGCGCTCATGCCAGGTCGCGGGCATTGGTATGGACCTGCTTGCCCGAGCGGACCGGGGCGATAGCTCGGAACTCGGCGGGAGGGGCTGAGGGCTGCCGGAGCCGTTTGGAAAGGGCCGTCGTCGGCCCTCACTGTGAAGCGCTTGTACTTGGGTCGGCCGGCGCGACCGGGAAGAGTTGGCACAGTCGATATGGCAAGACTGCTCGATCAGCGGGCCCTTTGTGGAAGCGAGCTACTGCAGCCTTTTGGTCAGGCCAGGTAACTCGCAAGATGGTCCATGGAGTCAACCAGGATCTCGGTCAGCCGGAGTTCCGGATGTTCGAGCCAGCGCTCGTACGAGGCCACGGCGAGCGCGAGACTGACGTGCCCGACGATGGCCGGGAGAGGGTCGTCCGGGCCTGCGGCGGTGCGTGACGCAACGTAGTCGGCGATCACGCGACGCCACGCCTGGTACTTGAGTGCCGAGTGTGCCTGGAGGGCTGGCGTGGTGAGGATCAGGCGCATCCGCACGCGATGCTGTTCCATCGCATCGGGGTCGAAGTCGTTGAAGCTGATGATGCACCGGTGGACGGCTTCGGCGATCGACCGCTCGGGCGGCTGTGAGTCCAGCTGGTCGTGGAATGCGCGCAGGCTGTCGTCGAACTGGCCCCAGGGGATGTCGTTCTTGGACGGGAAGTAGCGAAAGAGGGTGCGACGCCCGATACCGACCGCGTTCGCGATGTCCTCCATCGTCGTCTCATCGAAGCCCTGCTCGGCGAACAGGGCGAATGCCGCGCGCTCGATGGTCGCGTGATCGGTCGCTGAGGGCCGGCCGTGCGCGCGTCGCATATTGGCTGTCATGACGCGAGGAACCTAGCAGTTTTGTCAACCCCTTCCTTTTTGGCCTTGAGTGCCATTACTCTATGGGTGTCGCAGGCTGCTGTGACCCCGACCACAGGAGGAACCATGGACCAGAACCCGGCCGTCGATGTCGTCGACACGGATGCCGCTCCCGTCACCGCCGAGTCGCTGATTGAGGAAGTCTCGATCGACGGCATGTGTGGCGTCTACTGAGCCGACGATGACAATGACCGAGATGTTGGACGAGGCGTGGGACCTGTCGCCCGCGGTGGCGCTGCGGCCTGAGCCGTTTGGGGCGATGGCCTACCACTTCGGCAACCGCAAGCTGACCTTCTTGAAGCGCATGCAGCTGGTCGAGGTCGTGCGTGGTCTCGCCGCCCAGCCCGACGTCCGGTCGACCTTGCAGGTCGTCGGCGTGCCCGGGGCGCAGTGGCCAGGGTACGTCGCCGCCCTGGAGGGCTTGGCTGCCACCGACATGATTCGCCCCCGCGCCACCAGCCAGGAGGCTGTCGCATGACCATCCTGGAAACCCGTCCCGTCATCGCCCGCCCCGAGGGCGGCTCGCTGATCGAGCAGTTCGAGCTGGGGCTCGACGCGCCGATCTGCCTGACGTGGGAGCTCACGTACGCCTGCAACCTGGAGTGCGCACACTGTCTGTCGTCGTCGGGGCGGCGCGATCCGCGTGAGCTGTCGACCGACCAGTGCAAGGCCGTCATCGACGAGCTGCAGCGCATGCAGGTGTTCTACGTCAACATCGGCGGCGGCGAGCCCACGATCCGTCCGGACTTCTGGGAGCTCCTGGACTACGCCGTGTCGCATGACGTGGGCGTCAAGTTCTCCACCAACGGGGTGCGTCTCAACCCCGAGCGCGCACGGTTCCTCGCATCGACCGACTACGTCGACGTCCAGATCTCGCTGGACGGCGCGACGGCTGAGGTCAACGACTACGTGCGTGGGCCTGGCTCGTACGACACTGCCATCACGGCCCTGAAGAACCTGCAGGACGCCGGCTTCAAGGACGCCAAGATCTCAGTCGTCTGCACCCGCCAGAACATCGGCCAGCTCGACGAGTTCAAGGCGATCGCCGACCGCTACGGCGCTCAGCTGCGGCTGACCCGCCTGCGCCCCTCGGGCCGCCGC
>JAZQRG010000570.1:0-2509 GCA_045629445.1 Mycetocola sp.
CCGAAAGATATCAACAGCAAACGGATGCACGCCGTCGCGTTCAGCGCGACGGCGTGCTTTCGCGCAAAACGACGGTCGTTGACACCGTGTCGCTCACACCGGCATCCGTCTTCAGCGCGATCGCGATCGCACGCCGCCCGACTTCCTCGAGGGGAATGTTAACCGTGGACAGCGGCGGGGTGACGTCGCGGACAGTCGGGATATCGTCGAAACCGGCGACAGCGATGTCTGTGCCAGGAACGATCCCGGCCTCGCGGAGCGCGGAAAGTGCCCCAACGGCCATGACATCGCTGACGGCAAAGATGAGTTCGGTGTCGTCGATGCCGGACGCGAGAAGGTCGTTGGCGCCGGCGAAGCCACCGTCGCGTGTGAACTCGGTCGCGACGATGCGGCTCTCGGGAATCGTGATCCCGCTCTCGGCGAGGCCGTCAAGGAAGCCGGTGAGCCGATCTCGCGCGGTGAGCAGCGTCCGTGAACCGGTGATCGCCGAAAACCGACGGTAGCCGAGCCCAACGAGGTCGCGGGCCAGCTGCTTCGCACCTTCGGCGTTTTCGATCAGGACGGTGTCGAACGGCAGCTCGTGCTGGCTGACGAAGACCACCCGTCCGCCCGTCGCCTCGAATGCCTGCAGCTCCGAAATGAGGGCATTCTGATCGACCTCCGTCGACGACCGTGACCCGGCGAGGATCATGACGCGCGGGCGCTGACCGCGGAGCGCACGCACGAGTTCGAGCTCTCGCGCCGTCGACCGCTCGGTAACAGCCATGGTGACGACGAGCCCGGCGTCCTCCGACGCGCGAATCACTCCCGCCGCGATGGAGGAAAAGTAGGGGTCAGCGATATCGGCGACGAGCAGCGCAACGGTGTTGGTCCCGCCCTTCGCCACGGCCTGCGCCGAGAGGTTCGGCGTGTAGTTCAGCCGGGCCGCAGCGGCGAGGACCCGCTCGCGGTAAGACTCGTGAACCTTCCGCTCACTTCCGTTGAGTGCACGCGATGCCGTCGCGAGTGATACCCCGGCTTCTCTCGCGACGTCGTGGAGAGTGACCGGTGCCCTACGCGGAGCGTTGTCCATGAAAAAAAATCCCTTCGGACCCGGAGGTTCATCGGCGAACGCCGGGGCGTGCTGGAAGCCATTGTGGCACGCTGCGGCTTGGCACAGGCGGAGGCAAGCCGGTTTCGGACAACGCTTTCCCTGTTACGCTTGCTTCCAACTTGGCGCCAGGAGGGCACAGTGAGCACTGAAGCAACGACCGGATCGCCCCTTCGGGCCGCGCTCGTCGGAACGGGTGCCGTCGCCCGGCTTCACGCCGAAGCGCTCGCCCTTCTGCCACACGTCGAACTCGTCGCGGCTGCAGATCCGATGCCGGGCCGGGCGAGCGAGTTCGCCTCGGCGCACGGCATCCCGGCCGCCTTCGATTCCCTCGAGGCGCTCCTTGCGGAAACCGACGTTGACGTCGTTCACCTCTGCACCCCGCCCGGCGGCCACGCTGAACAGGCACGGCTCGTGTTCGAGGCCGGTGCGCACGTCATCGTTGAGAAGCCGCCGGCGCTGTCGCTCGCCGAGGTCGACGAGATGACGGATGCCGCCGCAGCGGCAGGCAAGCAACTCGCGGTCGTCTTCCAGCAGCGAACCGGAACAGCGGCAACCTTCGTCAAGTCGCTGCTCGACTCCGGCGTACTCGGCCGCCCGCTCCTCGCCACCTGCCACACCCTCTGGTACCGCGGCACCGACTACTACTCGGTCCCGTGGCGCGGCAAGTGGGACACCGAAGGCGGCGGAACCACCCTCAGCCACGGCATCCACCAGATCGACCTCCTCGCCTACCTGCTGGGCGAATGGTCGACGGTCTCCGGGCAGCTCTGGCGCCTCGCGCGCGACCTCGAAACCGAGGACGCATCGACCGGAACGATCGTCTTCGAATCGGGCGCACTGGCATCCGTTCTCTCGAGCGTCGTCTCACCGCGCGAATCGAGCGCGATCCGCATCGACACCGAGAACGCGACGATCGAACTCGAACACCTCTATGGCCACGGCCACGCGAACTGGCGCATCACCCCCGCTCGACACGTGAGCGAGACGGATGCTGCGGCGTGGCAATTCCCGGACGCCGAAGAGCCGAGCGGACACGACGCCCTCCTGTTCGAGGTCTACGCAGCCCTTCTCTCCGGTGACGCACTGCCGGCCGTCGCCGCTCAACCGACTCGGGCGCTCGAGATCGTCGCGGCACTCTACGCTTCGGCGCGCGAAGGTGTGCCCGTCCACCGGAGCCGGGTCGTCTCGGAGGGTTCCCTTCGCCAGGGGATGCGCTCGCCCGTGACTGACCTGCGACCGCAGAGCCGCTCATGACCAGGATCGTTCGGGAACAGGGTGACGGCGTCGTCGTCTTCCGGTCGGGCGACGTCGACCTCGCCCGCTACGTGACCGAGCGCGATGCGCCTGGGCTCGAGTCACCCCGACCATACGTCCACCCGCTGCGAACCCTTGGCGGGACCGTCCTGAGCGACTACC
>JAZQRG010000571.1:0-6463 GCA_045629445.1 Mycetocola sp.
CGCTCTCGGCGGGGAACGATGACACGAGGCCATCCGGGACGCCGTAGCTCCCGTCGGACACAAGCGCGACACTCGTCCAGCGCCCCCTCTGCCCGTTCACCCAGTCGAAGACGTGGTCGATCGCCGCGCTCGCCGCCGACCCAACCGAACTCGATCCACGCACCTCGATGATCTCGGCGCCGCGGTTCGCGACCCGCGGAATGAACTCGTCAGACAGCCATTCTTCGTCGACGAGGTCGCGCACCGCACGTCCGCCGGCCGTCGCGTGAAAAACGTCCGGGTACTGCGTTGCCGAGTGGTTGCCCCAGATGGTGACACCGTCGATCTCACCAACCGGCACCCCGAGCTTCGCCGCGAGCTGCCCGACAGCCCGGTTGTGGTCCAGCCGGGTCAGAGCGGTGAAGCGCTCACGCGGCACGTCAGGGGCGTGCGCCGAGGCGATGAGCGCATTGGTGTTTGCCGGGTTGCCGACAACAGCAACGCGAATATCGGATGCTGCCCCCTCATTGATCGCGGCCCCCTGTGGTCCGAAGATCTCCCCGTTTGCCGCGAGCAGATCGGCGCGCACCATGCCGGGGCCGCGCGGCCTGGACCCGACCAGCAGTGCGACATTGGCGCCATCGAACGCCGTTGCCGCGCTGTCGGTGACGTCGACGCTCTCGAGAAGCCGGAAGGCGGCATCCTGCAGTTCGAGGGCAGCGCCCTCCGCGCCGGCGATACCGGCGGGGATCTCGAGCAGCCGGAGCCTGACCGGGACGTTCTCGCCGAGCAGCTGGCCCGATGCGATCCTGAAGAGCAGCGCGTAGCCGATTTGACCGCCGGCGCCGGTCAGGGTCACTGTGACCGGGGCAGAAGTTGTCGGTGACATCGAGCCTCCTTGATCGTGTGCGGCCAGCCTACAAGGGGCAAATTCACCACAGGAGCGCGCAGGCGGATCACTGTACGGTCGGAGTATGCGCGAAATGTATCCCGAGATCGAACCGTACGACTCCGGCCACCTTGATGTCGGAGACGGCCAGCACGTGTACTGGGAGACAAGCGGCAACCCGGACGGTAAACCGGTGGTCTTCCTTCACGGTGGGCCGGGCGGCGGAACGAACCCGAACCAGCGCCGCGTGTTCGACCCGGCAAAGTACCGCATCGTCCTGTTTGACCAGCGTGGCTGCGGGAAGAGTACGCCGCACGCGAGTGATCCCGACGCCGACCTCGCGACGAACACGACCTGGCACCTCGTCGCCGACATCGAAAAACTGCGCGAGCACTTCGGCGTCGACAGCTGGCAGGTCTTCGGCGGGTCATGGGGCAGCTCACTCGCCCTCGCATACGCCGAAACCCACACCGACCGGGTGAGCGAACTCGTGCTCCGCGGTATCTTCACCCTGCGCCAGGTCGAACTCGACTGGTTCTACGAGGGCGGCGCGTCCGCGGTCTTCCCCGACCTGTGGGAGGGCTTCCTCGAGCCGGTTCCCGTCGACGAGCGTTCTCACCTGATTCGCGCGTACTCACGACTGCTCAATAACCCTGACCCCGCTGTTCACGGTCCTGCCGCCGTGGCCTGGTCGCGCTGGGAATCGTCGACGATCACCCTGCTGCCCAACGCCGACAACGTCGCGCGCTTCACCGAGCCGGCGTATGCCGTCGCGTTCGCGCGCATCGAGAACCACTACTTCATGAACGGCGGCTGGTGGGAGGAAGGCCAGTTGATTCGGGATGCCGGGAGGCTCGCGAACATTCCAACGGTTATCGTGCAGGGGCGCTACGACATGTGCACCCCGCCCATGACGGCGTGGGCGCTCGCCGAAGCGATGCCGCACGCCGAACTGCGCATGATTGCGGATGCCGGGCACGCTTTCGATGAGCCGGGAATCCTCGATGCGCTCATCGACGCGACCGATCGGTTCGCCTCCTAGCGTTCGGGTCTGCGGCGGCGCAAGCCGTTCTGGGAGGCAGGACACGGCGGGTAAGTTATCCCGGTGACCTTCAATCCAGACTCAGACATCTCCGGCAGCAACGTTCGCAAGCGCGGGCGGGGCACAGCGATCGGTGTTGGCGGTGGCGGATTCGCCGTCGTGGCGGTGTTCCTGATCGCACAGTTCACCGGGGTCGACCTGAGCGGATTCCTCGGTGGTGGCGGCGTCGGTGGCGGATCCGAACCGACGGGTACTTCACTGAGCGAACAGTGTCAGACCGGCCAGGACGCCAATGAGAACGTCGAGTGCCTCATGGCCGGTGCCGGTTCGTCGATTGACGACTTCTGGGCCGACAATTATTCGACGGTATCGAGCGGCGAATACCGGACCCCCGGTTTTGAGCTCTTCGAGGCCTCGACGACGACCGCCTGTGGGGCGGCCTCGAGTTCCACCGGACCGTTCTATTGCCCCGGCGACGAAACGATCTTCATCGACACGTCCTTTTTCCAGCAATTGCGTCAGCCGCCGTTCGACACCACCGGTGGACCGCTCGCCCAGTTGTACATCGCGGCGCACGAGTGGGGACACCACATCCAGGCGATCTCGGGAATCATGGAGTCCGCCGACCGCACCGGAACCGGTCCCGACTCCGGCTCCGTGCGCATTGAACTTCAGGCAGACTGCTTCGCCGGTGCCTGGGTGGCAGGGGCAAGCGAAACCGAGGATCAGAACGGCGTGACGTACCTCGAATCTCCGACCCAGGCCCAGATCACCGATGCCCTCGATGCGGCTGCCGCTGTTGGTGACGACCGGATTCAGGCCGGCTCGGGCCAGGGCGTCAACCCGGAGGCGTGGACTCACGGCTCGAGTGAACAGCGGCAGCGCTGGTTCAACGCCGGACGCGATGGCGGGCCTGGCGCCTGCGATACCTTCGCCGTTGACGGGTCGCAGCTCTAACCACCTCGGCCGCCGGTGCGGGCAGAGGTGCCGCGAGAGACGGTACCGCGGTACCAGTCAGCGCCACCTCTCGTGCCCTGCGGGATGACGCGAGGTGGGGGCCACCGCTCGTAATCTCGCAGCATGATCGAAGCACATAACCTCACCAAGACCTACGGGTCGAAGACCGCCGTCGCCAACGTGACGTTCACGGTCCGTCCGGGAGTGGTCACCGGGTTCCTCGGGCCAAACGGGGCGGGCAAGTCGACAACGATGCGCATGATCGTTGGCCTCGACCGCCCCACCGCCGGACGCGTTACCGTCAACGGACGCGTCTACCGCGACCACACCTCGCCGCTCTCCGAAGTCGGTGCGCTCCTCGACGCGAAGGCGGTGCACACCGGACGCAGCGCGGAAAATCACCTTCTCGCGATGGCGGCGACCCACGGCATCCCGAAGCGCCGCGTCAGCGAAGTGATCGAACTGACCGGACTCGAATCCGTGGCTCGCAAGCGCGTCGGCGGGTTCTCGCTCGGAATGGGCCAGAGGCTCGGCATCGCCGCTGCCCTGCTGGGCAACCCGCAGACGCTCCTTCTTGACGAGCCGATCAACGGCCTCGACCCGGAGGGCATCCGCTGGGTGCGGGCACTCGTTCGCAGCCTCGCGGCCGAAGGGCGCACTGTGCTGCTCTCGAGCCACCTGATGAGCGAGATGGCCGTCACCGCAGACCACCTCATCGTCCTCGGAAAGGGACGGGTGATCGCGGACGCCCCGGTGACCGAGATCATCGGCGGTGCCGCGAACGCAAGCGTCCGGGTTCGATCGCCGCAGGCATCCGTTCTTGCCAGAGCGCTCGCCTCTCCCGCGGTCACCGTGACCTCCCTCGAGCACGACCTGCTCACCGTCAGCGGCCTGACCGCCGACGCGGTCGGCGATATCGCGGCGCGCGACCGAATCGCCCTGCACGAACTGACCCCGCTCAGCGCTTCGCTCGAAGAGGCGTACCTGCAACTCACGAACGACGACGTGGAGTACCGAACCGGTACGTCCGCCCTTGACCTGGAGGTCTCACGATGACTACCGACACCCTGAATGCGGCGCACCGATCGCAAGAACAGCGGATGCCTGCGGCTCTGTCGCCAAGCCCTGTACGGTTTGGTGGCGTCCTGCGCTCGGAAACAATCAAGCTCTTCAGCCTGCGGTCGACCGTCTGGTCGTACGCGGTTCTCGTGGTGATCTCGGTCGGACTCTCGGCGGTGCTTGCCGCGACCCTCGCGGGAGCGGCGGGAAGTTACATTCCCGCCGAAGCGCAGACCGCCGTTGCCATGCAGGTCGTTGCCTTCCCGGTCGGATTTGCGCAGCTCGTCGCTGCCGTCCTTGGCGTGCTCTTCATTGCCGGCGAGTACGGCACGGGAATGGTCCGGTCAACGTTCACGGCGGTTCCCCAACGCCTGCCGGTGCTGTGGGCCAAGAGCCTTGTGCTCTTTGCCGCGACCTTTGTGGTCGGACTGGTTTCGACAGTCGGCGGATACCTCGTCGGCTCAGCCTTCCTTGCCGGCAGTGGAATGGACGCCCCGTTGACTGACCCGGATGTGCTCCGCTCGGTTCTCGGGGGAGCGCTGTACCTCGCGCTGATCGCCGTCTTCGCGCTCGGAGTTGGCACTGTGGTCCGTAACTCCGCCGGGGGTATCGCCGTCGCGCTCGGCATCCTCCTGATCCTGCCAACCGTGCTGCAGATCATCCCGGCCGAGTGGGCAGCGAACACCGTGCAGTACCTCATCTCCGATGCGGGTATCGCGATGCTCGGCCTACAATCGGATGTCACCGGCAGCCTCGAGCCGTGGCAGCAACTTCTCGTCGTGGTCGGCTGGGTGGCCGCCTCCCTCGCCGCGGGGAGCATCCTCATGAAGCGGAGAGACGCCTGACCGAGTCGCCGAACAGCTCCCCGTCCCACACCTCACCCGGTGTGGGCGGGGAGCTTCGGCTGCCACGGGCGCCGGGTGTGATCCGGCTGTTCTGGGCGAGGCATGCGCGCACCGCAGACATCCTGATCGCCCTGATCTACGCCATTCCGGAGGCCATCGCGCGCGTCGCCACCTACCTGGACGGATCCCTGCCCCCCGGATACAACACCGTGGCATTGCTCGTCGGTGCAGCGACGACCTTCGCCCTGTACAAGCGGCGGAGCGCTCCCGTTGCGGCCCTGGTGGTCTCGGCTGCCGGGACGACGTTGTTTATCTGGACCGAGAGCAATATGGGCGGCATCGCCGTCATGATCGCCCTCTACTCGATTGCGGTCCACCACAGCGTTCGTGCGGCATGGATCGGGCTCGGTGCAACGGCCGTGATCTTCACCCTGGCGGGTTTTCTCACCGCCGGAATGTTCACTGACCCCTGGACCGCCGACATTGCCGCGCTGATTGTCACCGGACTGTTCGCTGTCCTTATCGGCATCAATGTCGGCAATCGCAAGCGGTACATCGGTGCGCTCGTCGATCGTGCCGGCCAGCTGGCTCGGGAACGTGACCAGCAGGCGCAGCTGGCGGCGGCATCCGAACGATCACGGATCGCCCGCGAAATGCACGACATCGTTGCGCACAGTCTCTCGGTGATGATTCGACTCGCGGATGGTGCCGAGGCCATGGTCGAGAAGGACCCTGAGGCGTCGCTGGCCGCCATGCGGAATGTGGCGTCGACGGGGCGGGCGTCGCTCGCCGAGATGCGGCGGCTGCTCGGTGTGCTCCGCGACGAGGAGAACGAACTCGCCGAACTCGCCCCTCAACCGACACTCGACGCGCTGCCGCAGCTCGTCGAAAGTTATCGCGCTGCGGGACTGCCCGTCACGCTCACCGTCACCGGCGTGATGCCGACCGGACAGGGCGCGCAGATCACTCTCTATCGGGCGGTCCAGGAAGCCCTGACGAATGCATTGCGATACGCGCGACAGCCCAGTGCGGTCCGGGTGGTGCTCGACTGCGCCGACGGTGCCGTGACACTCACCGTGACCGACGACGGGGCGGGTGGCCAGCCTGCGCCGTCCGAAGGCACCGGGCGCGGTCTCATCGGAATGGCGGAGCGGGCCGCGCTCTTCGGTGGAACCGTGTCGAGTGGCCCGCTGCCGAATGGAGGCTGGCGCGTGCACATGACCATGCCGGAAACAGGAGAGAACCCGTGAGTATTCGAGTGATGATCGTCGACGACCAGGACCTCCTTCGGATGGGGCTCGCCATGGTTCTGGCCGGGCAGGACGACATGGAGGTCATCGGTGAGGCGGCGGATGGGGAGACCGCCGTCGAGCGGGCGCGTGTGCTCCAGCCCGATGTCATCCTCATGGACGTGCGGATGCCGGCACTCGACGGCATCGAGGCCACCCGTCGAATCGTCGCCGAGCGCCCTGACGCGCGGGTCATCATCCTGACAACCTTCGACCTCGATGAGTACGCGTTCGGCGGCCTCAACGCCGGGGCGAGCGGTTTCCTGCTCAAGGACGCACCCCCAGCCGAGCTCTTCTCTGCAGTGAGGGCGGTGGCGACGGGCGACGCAAGCGTTTCCCCTCGTATCACCAGACGGATGCTTGAGCTCTACGGTGGCAAGCTCCCGGTGTCGGGGTCGGAAAG
>JAZQRG010000572.1:0-2021 GCA_045629445.1 Mycetocola sp.
TGTGATTCACGCTCAGTCCCTGACCAAACGCTACGGACCGAAGACCGCCGTCGACGGCATCGACTTCTCGGTCGCTCCGGGACGAGTAACCGGTTTCCTCGGCCCGAACGGGGCGGGCAAGTCGACGACGATGCGCATGATCGTCGGGCTCGATCGCCCCACCTCCGGCACGGTAACGATCAACGGGCGGCCCTACGAAGACCACCGGTCGCCGCTGCACGAGGTGGGAGTGCTTCTCGACGCGCGGGCCGTGCACCCAGGGCGCACCGCCCGCGACCATCTGCTCGCCATGGCGGCGACGCACCGCATCGGAACGAAGCGCGTCGACGAGGTCATCCGCCTCGCCGGTCTCGACTCGGTGGCGCGGAAGCGCGTACGCGGCTTCTCGCTGGGAATGGGACAGCGCCTCGGGCTCGCCACCGCACTGCTCGGCGACCCCGCCACGCTTATCCTCGACGAACCGGTCAACGGGCTCGACCCCGAGGGCGTCATTTGGGTGCGCCGACTTGCCCGCACCCTCGCCACGGAAGGGAGGACGGTCTTGCTCTCGTCGCACCTGATGAGCGAGATGGCGCAAACCGCGGAGCATCTGATCGTGCTCGGGCGCGGAAGGGTGCTCGCTGATGCACCCGTCAGCGAGATCCTCGCGAAGGCGTCGAGGGACTCCGTGCTGGTGCGTGCGAGCGACGCCGACCGTCTCGGCGCGCTGCTCGCCGCGCAGGGCGCCGACGTCACCCGCGCCGAGACGGACCTCCTCTCGGTCACCCGGGTCGCCGCGGCGCGCATCGCGGAGATCGCGGCCGGAGCGGGCGTCATCGTCTACGAGCTCACGCCCGTGACGAGGTCTCTCGAAGAGGCATACATGGAACTCACTCGCGATGAGGTCGAGTACACGACCGCCCAGACCCCTTCGGAGGGCACCCGATGAACGCGACCACCCCTCCGGTCTTCGCGGCCACAGGGCAGAACGTCAGCATCGGAGGGATCATCCACTCCGAGTGGATCAAGCTCCGCAGCATCCGATCGACCTGGTGGATTTACGCCGCCATCGTCGCGATCACCGTCGGTGTGGGAGCTCAGATGTCCTCCTCGACGAGTTTCGCCTGGTTCGACGGAGAGGTCGCACAGACAGGCCAGCAGTACGCCGGCGTGAATGTCATCAATCTCAGCACCGATATCAACGTTCTTATCGTGGGCGTGTTGGGCGTGCTGGTGATTGCCGGCGAATACAGCAGCGGGATGATCAGGTCCACCCTCACGGCTGTGCCGCGTCGGGTTCCCGCGTTGCTTGCCAAAGCGTTGGTGTTCGCCGTCGTCACCTTCCTTATCGGTGCAATGGCGGTGGCCGTCACGATCCCGATCTCCATCCCGCTGCTCGCCGGGAACGGCATCGACATCCGCCTCGACGACCCGCACTACTGGCGTGCCATGATCGGCAGCGTTGGCTACCTCGTGATGGTCGGGCTCATGGCCTTCGCGATCGGCGCGTTCCTGCGCAACATCGCGAGCGGCATCGCCACGGCACTCGGACTCGTGTTCGTCGTACCGCTCGGGCTCGGCCTCGTGGCCGGTGGTGCCGCGTCGCAGGTCTGGTTGCACAACCTCGTAGCGCTGCTCCCGTTCAACCTGGGCCGAGCCCTCACCAGCCACCCGGGTTACGCCGAGTTCGTTGCACCGGGCTCACCGCTCAACCGAGCCGAGGGTCTCTGGGTCCTCGAACCGTGGCAGGGGGCTCTCGGCCTCGTGGTCTGGGTCGTCGTGCTGTTCAGCGTGGCGATCGTGACGCTCAAGCGTCGCGATGCGTGAGCGATTGCATGACGAGTCCGAGGATGAGGACCGTTGCTGAATCAGCGCACGTACCCGCTCTGCCGGTCATGCGCAGCCTACCTGTGCAGAACTAGAGCAGAGCCAGCCGGAGTCGTGCGGCCCATTCAGTAAGTCGGATGACACGAAGTCTCGCGTCGCCCTCGTGGCCATTCCGTGGCCACTCAGTGGCGAAGTCGGATCGTAGCCATGTCGTT
>JAZQRG010000573.1:0-1705 GCA_045629445.1 Mycetocola sp.
AGCGACAGAATGTGGCAACTCGCGGGGCCGCACGGCACAGTGTGGCAACTCAGCTGACGTCGACGGGGTCAGCGCAGCGCCCGCAACCGCACCCGCTCCTCGGGCGAGAGGTGCTCGGTCGCATAAATCAGCGCTGTACGCCCCATCCGCGCGGCATGGGTGTCGAGGAACGACACGAGCGTCGCCCGATCCACCCGCTTGCCGACTTCCCGCAGCATCCAGCCGACCGCCTTCTGGATGAGATCAGCACGATCATCGACGAGCACGTCGGCGATCTCGAGCGTCGTCGACGCATCCCCGGCATTGATCAGACCCGCGGTCGCAACCATCGCAACCCGCCGCTCCCACAGCACATCGCTCGCCGCGAGCTCGAACAACACGTCGCGCGGCCGATCGAGCAGGTACTCACCGAGCAGGGTCGGCGCCGACGAGTCGACCAGGTCCCAGTTGTTGACCCGCCCTCGCCGCACAGCCGCCAGGTAAAACTCGGCGAGCCTGCGGCGCGTCGCATCGTCGCGCACACCGGGTTTCGACGCTCGCCGAAACTGCGCCACGAGGATGAGCAACGCAGCCAGTCGGTGCTCGTGCACCGGGCTGTCGAGCAGCACGTCGACCTCGGCCAGTGGCAGACCGGCGAATCGCTTCACGACGCCCCTCGTCGCCGGAACCGTCACTCCGAGAAACACGTCGCCCTGGCCGTACTCGCCAGGCCCGGTCTTGAAGAACCGCGCCGAATGAAGCGCCCGCTCCGGCGACCCCACGAGGGCCAGCGCGTCCTTCACGGCGATGGCTGTTGCGCCGGCATCCGTCATACTCCGAACTCTAGCGCCGCGACCGATGCCACTGACCGGCGCCCGCCCGCGAAAAATGACGGTGCCAACGAGCGCCATCCACCCCGCGGGGGCCGTCCCACGCAGTTAACCTGCGCGCCGGCCCCGCTCTGCGCAGCCAAACCTCGCGAGAGTCAAAGAAACGCTCCCGGCCGCCCGGATACGCTCGATGGAACTGTTTGCAACGACGCTGGGAGGGTAGTTATGTCTGAATTTCACGCACACGTGATCGTTGGCGAGCCCGAGGTCGTTGAAGACGCACACACCTCCCAGGCTTGGCTGCGCCTCAAGAACGCGGCCGCCGGCATCCGCCCACTTCAGATCAAGGACGGTTCGATTCCGGATGCCGACGGTGCGGCTGACGACTTCGTCACGACAATCGTCGGTGCGGTTCGCGAACTCGCGCCGCTGTTCCCGTGGGACGCCGAGTACCTCGACGCCGTCGCTCTCGACTTCGAACGCTGGGCGGCGGAGGGCTTCGGCGTGCCGGACTTCTACGACTCGTTGACGGCGTTCCAGCCGCAGCAGCACCGCGCCCACGGTCGCAGGCACCTCGTGGTGTTCCCGATGTACACCCAGAACGGGTCGACCGACCGGCTCGTCGAAGCGGTGATGATCGAGGTGCTGTGGCCGGACTTCGTTGCCGAACTCGAGGCGGGCGACTACTCCAACTCGCTGTTCGTTCCGATCCGGTTCCTCGATTTCACCCCCGGCTACGACACCAATTCGGCCGTCCTGTTTCCCGAAACCGTCGCGATGCGTGCCATCCCGACCTTCACCTGGGGCGCGATCTTCGCCGATCGTGAGGCTGCTCGGTTCCGGCGGGTGGTGAAGGCCGCCGCCGAGATCACCAAGCTCGACCTGCCCGCCGAAGC
>JAZQRG010000574.1:0-1560 GCA_045629445.1 Mycetocola sp.
CACTCCACAGGCGTTGAAATGCACCCCCACAAGCGACGTCCCCGGCTACTGGCTGAACTTTGAGTGGAGCAACGCCATCAACGGTGACCCAGCGGTCGACAGATATCACCTGTACGTGAACGGATCGACGAAGTCGGTCGCTCACGTGGGGGCGTGGGAAGACGCAATAGGCCTGGATCCACAATGGGCACACAACGTTGCTGCATCGGGAACGACTGTTCCGGTCGTGCTCAAACAGAAGCTGAAGAACGGACAGGAGTTTGTCGTTGCGACCGGGGCCGTCCGGCTCGCTACAGACCAGTGGGGAAACAAACTCATATTCTGCGGGTGAGTTCACGATGGCAGCCTTACCCGACGACGCCCACCACAGGCAAGACCTTCGGGGCGGCAACATTCGCCCCTAGGCTGACAAACATGAGATTTGGAATGTTTGTGCCACAGGGATGGCGCTTTGACCTTGTTGGAATCGACCCCGCCGAGCAGTGGTCGACGATGAGCAGCCTCGCTGCCCACGCCGATGCCGGCGCCTGGGAATCAATCTGGGTGTACGACCACTTCCACACCACCCCCGTGCCGAGCGAAGAAGCGACGCACGAGGCCTGGACGCTGATGTCCGCATTCGCCGCTTCGACGAAGCGCGTTCGCCTCGGCCAGATGTGCACCTGCATGAGCTACCGCAACCCCGCCTACCTCGCGAAGGTCGCGGCGACGATCGACGTCATCTCGGGCGGACGCGTCGAGATGGGCATCGGCGGCGGCTGGTATGAGCACGAGTGGCGCGCATACGGCTACGGCTTCCCGAGCGCGGGGGACCGGCTCGGCCGCCTCGACGAGGGCGTCCAGATCATGAAGCAGGCCTGGGAAACCGGAACCGCCACCCTCGACGGCAAGCACTACCAGGTTGACGGGGCCATCGTGCGTCCGCTCCCCCTCCAGGAGAACGGCATCCCGTTCTGGATCGCCGGCGGCGGTGAAAAGGTCACCCTCCGCATCGCCGCGCAGTACGCGCAGTACACGAACTTCGACGGCTCGCCCGACGGCTTCACCCACAAGAGCGAGATCCTCCGCGGCCACTGCGACCGAATCGGCCGTGACTTCAGCGAGATCGTCCGCAGCTCGAACTACAACGTCGTGATCGCCGACACCGAAGCCGAGGTTGCCGACCGGCTCGACGCGATCCAGTCCCGGGTCACGCCGTACCTCGGCGAAGCCAAGGCGGCCGACTTCATGGCCGAGTACCGCAGCGGCAACGCCCTCGGCGTTGGCACTCCCGAGCAAATCGCCGAGCGCCTGTCGTCGATGCAGGAGAAGGGACTCGCCTACGCGATCACCTACTTCCCTGAGGCCGCGTACGACCGTTCAGGCATCGAGCTCTTCGAGCGTGAGGTTCTGCCGGAGCTGGCTCAGCCCGTGGTCACCGAACCGGCCACCGCCTGACACCAGGCCCTCGTTCGAATGCCGCAAAACCGCGGAATGGCACGGGCGGTTTCAGGTTGTTAGCGCAACACCGTTGATCAATTTGTCCAGCATGTCAGAGGGTTTCCGGTAGCCGTGGATTCT
>JAZQRG010000575.1:0-4833 GCA_045629445.1 Mycetocola sp.
GATCGCGGTTCGGTGAAACGGATGCATGTCGGCACGATCGCGGCGTTCGTGCGGCCTCGAAGCCGCGGTGGATACGTCGTCGGGCTCGAGCGCGGCATCGGCCTGGCTGATGCGCTCGACGAGCCGCCGACATCGCATCTCGATCTCTGGGACGACACCGGGATCCGGATGAACGAGGGCGGCTGCGCCCCAGACGGCAGCCTTTACGCCGGTTCGATGGCCTACGACCAGACCGAGGGCGCCGCCTCGCTGTACCGCATCGACCCGGCCGGCGCGGTGTCAACGGTGCTCCCCTCCGTCACGGTCTCGAATGGTATCGACTTCTCGCCCGACGGCCGACTCGCCTACTACAACGACACCCAGACGGCGCGCACCGACGTCTTCGACGTCGTCGATAACGCCCTCGTGAACCGGCGGCCATTTGCGGACGGGGGAGACGGTCGTCCCGACGGTCTCTGCGTCGACGCCGATGGCAATATCTGGGTCGCCCTCAACTCGGTCGGCCGGGTCCGCCTGTACGCGCCGGACGCGACGGTCCTGACCGAGATCGACCTTCCGGTCCGGCTGGTGACCGCCTGCACACTCGGGGGAGCGGATGGCCGCGACCTGTTCATCACGACATCGCGGGAGAACCTCGACGACCCGGAGCCGGAAGCCGGCGCTGTCTTTACCGTGCGGGCTGATGTCGCCGGACGCCCGGTTCTTCCATACGCGGGCTAGCGCCGCAGCCCGCCGCGAGAACGACAAGGGGAAGCGCGCCAACGACAGAACCCGGGGTGGGTGCCCCGGGTTCTGTGTGACGCACGGACGGTACGTGCACGACAAGCGGTACGAGTCGCTTAGCGCCTGACGGCCCTGACGATGAGGGCAACGACACCGAGCACGCCGAGGGCGGCGAGTGCAATCACGGTGCCTGGCCGCTTCTCATAGTTGCTCCGCAGATCCGCGACGGATGCCTGTGTGGCCTGGCGCGCTGCGTCAATCGCGTCCCTCGACGCGTTGGCTGCCTGAGATGCCTTCTCCGCGGCATCCGCTGTTGTCTTTGCGAACCGGTCGGAAACGGTCGCGGCGGCGGAGGCAGCCAGATTCGCAGCTGTCGCGCCGGCGTCCGACGAATCGGCCTTCGTGTCGGCGAGCGATTCTGCGACGGCCGCGCCCTTGTCGACGGCCTCGTGCGCTGCTTTCTTCAGGCCGGGGGCTCCAACGGGTGCGTCGTCGACAGCATCATGGGCGTGCTCGGCAGCGGACTGGACGCTTCCCGCCTCGGCTGACGAATCTCCTGAATCCGATGCGCTCGTGTCCGACGTTCCGGTGTCAGAGTCTCCGGCGTCCGCTGCGCTGGGGTCAGACGCGCTGGTGTCGGACGAGCTCGTGTCCGAAGCATCGGAGGAGTCATTCAGCGAGGAGTTCGCGAGAACCTCAGCGGGCGTGGGCACTTCGTCTTTGGTGGGATCAGTCATTGTTGCCTCCGGAAAAATTGGAATGGATTGTGGTCTCCCGCTTAGCGATTGTGCTGCTTGATCTTCCTGGCGAGGGCCTTCTCCGACTTCTTGGCCTTCTTGCCGACCGTCTTGCGAGCAGCCTTGACCTGAGGGTCGTCCCAGAACGACGTAACGCTCTTGCGAATCTGCTCATAACGCGGGCGGCCAGCTTTGGCGCCGAGAACGTACGCACCGAATGCGATGGCGAGAATGAAGACGAACCTGGGACTCATGTCTAGCTCCTGACGGTCAAAGTGGGGACACACTCCACCCTGATGCCTGGAGCCCCCACGCTTCAAGGGGTTGCGTTCCGCCCCGATCCCGGTCAGGGTATCCGCGCGGCGGTACCATGGGGCGATGCCCTACCTGTCGCCAGCCACCCGCGCTGCGCTCGCCCGTGTCGCTGACGGCGACGGTGCTGAATCGAAACCGGATGCCCTCAGCCGGCTCTCCGACATCCGTTCACTGCTCGCAGAACTTGAGAAAGACAGCGCAACACTGGATGCGGTCCGCGAGGCGATCGCGGAAGGGGCGTCGTGGGAGGGCATCGCGAATGCGGCCGGGCTCGGCGTCTCAGCGGCGAAGTGGCGCTGGCTGGGCACGGACGATGAGATTGCCGCGCGTCACGAGGCGGGACGCAAGCGCGCGGCGAGGCCAAGCAGCGTGCCCACCGATCTGCCCGGACTGTCTGTGTCGGACGCCGCGAAGCGACTCGGGGTCACCGCGCAGGCCATTTACCTGAGGGTCAGCCGAGGGTCGCTCCGTGCCGAAACGGTTCAGCTGGCCGACGGTCGCACGTATAAACGGGTCTTCCTCGATGGCGAACCGGCAGCAACTCCCGCCGCTGACACCAACTAGACCCCGGAGCGGGCCTGGCCGGCGAGCGGAACCGTCGCAAGGACCGTGCGTCCGCCGGGGGACTGACGCGGCGCCATGTCGACGAGGGCAATCTGGGTCAGGTGCAGTTCGTCGCCGTTGTGCACCCGGTTCTCTCCCTTCACCGTGACGTGCGGACGGAACTCGGGGCGGGAGAACGCCCGGTCCTCCGGCGACGCAGCGAGGGGGCGAACGGCTGCGAGAAGCCTCTCCCGCAGCGCCGAGAGCCGTTCATCGTCTGCGATGAGGGTGACCGGGATGTTGTGTCTGCGGCCGAACAGGTCGTCCCCAGCAGCAACGACGGTCAGTTCGGTCTGATCGGCAGCGGCTGCCGCCAGTGCATCGGCGAGCACCGCCGTGTCGGCCTCCGTCTCAAACGGCGGAACGACGGTGATGTGCAGCGGCCATGAACTGACGAGGAAGCTCTCCCCTGTGGTGAGAGGGGCAAGGGGAAGGACGATCACCACACGCGACATGCGCCGAGTCTAGAGCTGTGTGCGAAGTGTTTCGGAGTGTGACCGTGCCGGGTGACAGCATCCGGGCATCGATCTAGCGTGGATGCCATCGCCGGTACCGGCCGGCATGAACCAGGCGAGGAGCACAGCATGTCGAGTCTCAGACCGGGAGTACACGACGTTTTGCGATGCTCGTCGGCATCGGGCAACTGCGACAGGACCTCGCCCGGCCACGCACTCCGTCCGATCCAGGTGCGGGTCGCGGCAGCAACACCGGGCAAGTGGCGTGACGGCGTTGTGACGCCGGTGTCTGTCAACGGTTGGACGGGGATCCAGCTGGTCGATTCGGGGCGCACCGTCTGGGTCTGGCACCACGCCGACCTGTCGCTCTCCGCTCCGGCTGGAACGCCGGTGGCACTGCACGCGCTCTACGACACACTCGCTATCGGATCCGAGCGGATCAACGTGCTCGTTGCGGCGACTCTGTCGGATGGCGACGACTTTTGAAGCGTCAACTCATGGGGCCTGACATCGAGTCCATCATCTTCTGGCAGGCCATCGCGCACTGACGGCAGACCTCGGCACAGATGGCGCAGTCCTCGTGCATGTCCGAGTGCGACATGCACTCGTCCGCGCACGCGGCGCACAGGGTCATGGTCGCCTGCAGGCTCGCAAGCATGCTCTCCAGATGCATTCCGGCCGGTCGCATCATCATCCGCATCATCGCGTGAGTCATGTCCGCCGTGTTCTGGCACAGGTTCATGCACGTTTCCATGCCCTCGCCCATCATGGTTGCCGCGCACATGGTGCACGCCTGTTCGCAGGCCGACAGGGCCTCGATACAGTCCTCCATCAGCGCCATATTCATGCCGCCCATCGGAATGTCCTTCTCGTGCATCCGCATCATCTGGCTGGGTGCGTTTCTCATGGGTTGAGGTCCTTCCTGCGCGCGGGAGAGGTGCGTGAAACGAATGCTACGCTCGCTGCCCGGTCCTGTCAGCGGGGTGGACGAGCGCCTCAGCCCTGGCGTATGACGAACTCGCCCTCGCCCTGAACCTCGATTTCCGTGCTGTCGATGCCGGTGACGGATGCCTCGCTCGGCCCGCGGGAGAGCCACGTCTCCAGCGCGGTAACGGCAGCTTGTTCGCCCTCGATTTCCGCTTCGACAGTTCCGTCCGGCCGGTTGCGAACCCAGCCGGTGACGCCGAGGCGCGCGGCTTCGGCTCTCGTCCAGTAACGGAAGCCAACGCCCTGCACGCTGCCGTGCACAATCACGTGTTTACGAATCACCCGTCCATTGTCACGCCACCGGATGGTTCGCCAGAGCCGCCAGGAGTTTGAAATGTGTCCCAGCGCCAGAATTACGGTGCCGAGAGCGAGCGGCCAGCTCTGCAGCCACCCCGCTCCCGCACCAAACGCGAGTACAGGGAAGACCGCCATCGGCACCGGGAGCGGTCCGAGCGGCCGATACAGGGTGTTGAAATTGCGGCCGTCCGTGACGTAGCGCACCCACAGCAGGTAGTAGACGATGACGGCAATGACGGTAACGACGAACCACCCGTTGATACCCGACCTCGTCGCTGTGAGCGCAGGGAGCACGAGACAGAACACCTGGCCGGCTCGCTCGAGGCCGGTAAGCGCCCAATGAGGGCTGGGCTGATTGGGTGACGGATGCCGTGGCGGCCAAATCAGAAGCGTGAGGTTCGGGGCGAGGATCGCGAGCGAGAGGACGGCACCGGCCACGGAGAAGGTCATGCACACAGGGTAGGAGTCGCATGATCGTCACTGCGGATGTCCGTCGTATCCGCTCCGCCGAGCAAGTGTTGTTAGGTTTCGCTCGAGGGCCGTTTGGATTCCGTTAGGACCGGATTCCACCCCGAAATCCGGGTGTCTAATCAGATGTCGTACCCGAGTCCGGGTGACCGTATGCCCCCACGGGTGCTGCGCGAAATGCCTCTGAAGGAACCGAATTGCTTGACATCGTCTACGTGCTCGGCATCATTGCCGTGTTCGTGCTCGTC
>JAZQRG010000576.1:0-3850 GCA_045629445.1 Mycetocola sp.
ACATCACCATCAAGGCTGACAACATCGACACGGGTGGAAACGCCCGAACGGATGCCTTCACCAAGATCTCCGCCGGCTCCGGCCTGACCGACATCGTCGCCATCGAAGAAGGCTGGCTCGGGGCGATCATGGAGGTCTCCGACCAGTTCGTCGACCTCACCGAGTACGGCGCTGAAGGCATCAAGGACAACTGGGTTCCCTGGAAGTACGAACAGGGCACTGACCCCGACGGCCGCGTGATCGGCTACGGCACCGACATCGGCCCGCAGGGCCTCTGCTACAACGGAAAGCTGTTCGAGGCCGCTGGCCTTCCGAGCGACCGCGAGTCGGTTGCGGAACTCTTCGGCGGAGACGACGCCACCTGGGAGAAGTACTTCGAGCTCGGCGAGCAGTACAAAGCCGCAACAGGCAAGGCCTGGTATGACCACTCAGGTTTCGTCTGGAACTCGATGGTCAACCAGATGGACGAGGGCTACTACACCAAGGACGGCGAGCTGAACGTCGAGGACAACGCCGAGATGCGCGAGCGGTTCGATCAGCTCGCTGCCGGCACGGCGAACGGCCTCTCCGCCAACCAGACCGCATGGGACTGGGGCAAGGGCAAGGCGTTCGTTGACGGCTCGTTCGCCACGTTCGTCTGCCCGGGCTGGATGCTCGGAACCATCAAGGAGAAGCTCGAGTCCGGTGGCGGCGATGCCTCATCCGGCTGGGACTTCGCCGATGTCTTCCCCGGCGGAGCGTCCAACTGGGGTGGCGCATTCCTCTCGATCCCAACCTCATCGGAGCACCCCGAGGAAGCTGCCGCTCTCGCCGAGTGGCTGACCGCCCCCGAGCAGCAGGTGAAGCAGTCCGCAGCAGCGGGCAACTTCCCGAGCACCGCCGAGGCGCAGAAGCAGCTGGCCGAGGAAGCAACACCGAACGAACTGTTCAACAACGCTCCGACCGGTGCGATCCTCGCGTCGCGCGCCGAGGGAGTGATCGCGCAGTTCAAGGGACCGCACGACTCGCTGATCCAGGAGAACGTCTTCGGCCCTGCGCTGAAACTCCTCGACACCGGAAAGACCACCAGCGCCGATGAGGCATGGGATGAAGCCATCTCGCTCCTCAACGACCTGGTCGTCAATAACTAGCATCACCCAACCGAGGCCCCCGGACGCGTTCCGGGGGCCTCCACCTGGACGCGAGATCATGACAAGCACACTGCACAGGCCCCCGGTCGAGAGCCCCTCTCCCGGCAAAGCCACCCCGGCTCCTCGGACGCCGATGTCTCTGAAACACAAGCTCAGCGCTTTCGACGTGAAGGCAAGCCCCTACTTCTACGTCGCGCCGTTCTTCATCCTGTTCGCGATCGTCGGACTCTTCCCCCTCGTTTATACCTTCGTGGTATCGCTCCACGACTGGCACCTGCTCAAGGGCCAGGGCGAATTCGTCGGACTCGACAACTTCGTCGCCGTCCTTGGCGATCGGTTCTTCTGGAACTCGCTCTTCAACACCGTGAGCATCTTCTTCCTCTCGGCGATCCCCCAGCTCGTCGCCGCCGTTGTCATCGCCGCCGTACTCGACCAAAACCTGCGGGCGAAGACGTTCTGGCGCATGAGCATCCTCCTGCCGTACGTTGTGACGCCCGTTGCTGTCGCGATGATCTTCTCAAACGTGTTCGGCGAGGAATACGGCCTCATCAACAACATCCTCGAGAGCTTCGGCATCGACCCGATCATGTGGCGCAACGAGACCCTGCCGAGCCACATCGCGATCGCCACGATGGTGAACTGGCGCTGGACGGGCTACAACGCGCTCATCCTCCTCGCCGCGATGCAGTCGGTGCCCCGCGACATCCACGAATCCGCTGCCCTCGACGGTGCTGGAGCGGCCCGCCGCTTCTTTAGCATTACGCTCCCGTCTATCCGTCCGACCGTGATTTTCGTCATCATCACATCGACGATCGGCGGTCTGCAGATCTTTACCGAGCCGCGTCTGTTCGACCCGGTCACCGCCGGTGGCTCACAGCGCCAGTTCCAAACCACTGTGCTCTACCTCTGGGAGATGGCGTTCTTCCGCCAGAACTTCGGTAAGGCATCCGCTATCGCGTGGCTCCTGTTCCTGCTCATTGTGATCTTCGGGCTGATCAACTTTATGCTCTCCCGCGGTATCGCGACGGCGGAGGGACGCGGCGCAAAGGCCCGCTCCCAGCGTCGGCTGCAGAAGCTCCGCCAGCGTCAGGCCCGGGAAGCACTGCGCACCGGCACCGCGGCATCCGTTGTGGCGGAAACGGTCCCGGTTCCCGGCCCCACTGATCCGCCGGACACGACAGAAGCACCAGCAGAGAGGAGCGTCCGATGAGCGCGAGCACACTCACCCGCCCGACCGAGACTCCGGCGAGCCTCCCGACCAGGCGCAAGTCGAAGTTCTTCGGCATCGACAAGCGTCCCGGCTGGCTGACCTACGCGCTGCTCGGGGTCTTCTTCCTCTGCTCCGCCTACCCGCTGTGGTGGTCGTTCGTCATGGGAACCCGCGACAACAGTGCGTTTGGCTCGACCTGGCCGCCCCTGCTCCCCGGAGGCAACTTCTGGAAGAACGTCGGTGAGGTCTTCGACACCGTTCCGTTCTGGCTCGCGCTCGGCAACAGCGTCCTGATCTCGAGCATCATCACCGTCTCGGTGGTCGTCTTCTCGACACTCGCCGGGTATGCGTTCGCCAAGCTCCGGTTCAAGGGACGCGACGGTCTCATGGTCTTCGTCATCGCGACAATGGCTATTCCCACTCAGCTCGGCATCATTCCGCTGTTCATGGTGATGCGGACGCTTGGCTGGACCGGAGAGATCGGCGCCGTCATCATCCCGACGCTCGTCACCGCGTTTGGCGTGTTCTTCATGCGCCAGTATCTCGTCGATGTGATCCCGGACGAACTGATCGAAGCGGCCCGCATGGACGGCGCGAACATGATCTCAACCTTCTGGCACGTCGCTGTTCCCGCGGCACGCCCGGCGATGGCAATCCTCGGCCTGTTCACGTTCATGACCGCTTGGACCGACTTCCTCTGGCCTCTGCTCGTCCTCAACGCGAGCAACCCGACGCTGCAGACAGCGCTCAGCCAGCTGCAGTCCGCCCGGTACGTCGACTATTCGATCGTGCTCGCGGGAGCCATCATGGCTACACTTCCCCTGCTGATTCTCTTTATCGTGGCAGGTAAGCAACTCATCTCAGGCATCATGCAAGGAGCAGTGAAGGGTTAATGACTATTAACTTCCCCCCAACGTTCATCTGGGGGTCGGCAACAGCTGCGGCCCAGGTCGAAGGCGCCGGCCACGAGGGCGGCAAAGAAGATTCGATCTGGGATGCCTTCGCTCGCGTTCCAGGGGCGATCGCGAACGGCGATAACCTCGAGGTCGCGGTCGACCATTACCACCGCTATGCCGGTGACGTCGCCATCATGAAGCAGCTCGGTCTCGACTCGTATCGGTTCTCGACCAGTTGGGCGCGCGTGGTCCCCGGTGATCGCGAACCGAACCCCGTCGGCCTCGACTTCTACTCACGACTCGTCGATGAACTTCTCGGCGCAGGGATTCTGCCGTGGCTGACCCTCTACCACTGGGACCTCCCGCAGGCTCTCAAGGAGAAGGGCGGCTGGGCGAACCGGGACACCGCGCTCCGCTTTGCCGACTATGCCGAAACGGTGTACGGCGCCCTCGGTGACCGGGTAAAGAACTGGACGACGTTCAACGAACCGTTCTGCTCGTCTTTGCTCGGGTATGCTGCCGGCGTTCACGCACCGGGACGACAGGACCCGGCGGCAGCCGTCGCACCAATCCACCACCAGCACCTCGGTCACGGCCTTGCCCGGCACCGGCTG
>JAZQRG010000577.1:0-3438 GCA_045629445.1 Mycetocola sp.
GACCGAGCAGAGAACGAGGGTTCCGAGAACGGCGTCGACACTGGCATCCGGAAGCGGTATGTTCTCGGCCTTCGCCTGCAGCGGTGGCGCGGAGTGGCCGTTGCGGTCCGCTTCGTACGCGAGCTCGTCGAGCCGTTTGGGGTTGGGTTCGAGGCCGACCCACTCGATGTCCCGCCCGAGAAGATCGAAGTTCTCGCCGTAGCCGGCCCCGATCTCGAGCACGCGACCGGTGAGAGACCCGACGAGGCGACGGGTTTCGGAGTCGAGCGCGTCCTGCGCGTGTGCTGAGGTCATGGCCCGCTCAGCCTAATCGCGGTCAGCCGGGTTCGGGCTGGGTGCGCTCCAAGCATCGGCGGCTACAGTTCCCTTGCGAGGGCTGCAGATGCTTCCGCAGCACTCGGCACCGATCTGCACTGGTGGCCGCCCACCGTCTGCCGCCCAGCCACTTCTCTTCCAGGAGCCGCCCGTGACCCCAGTAGCCGCCATCGACTGCGGAACGAACTCCATCCGCCTGCTCATCGCCGACGTGACCGACGGGCGCCTGACCGACGTCGTTCGCACCCTCGAGGTGGTGCGGCTTGGCCAGGGCGTCGACGAAACCGGTCGGTTCGCCGACGACGCACTCGCCCGCACCCTTGCTGTCACCCGCCGGTACGCCGGACTGTGCCGGGATCATGGGGTCGAGCGACTGCGGTTCGTTGCGACGAGCGCGACGCGGGATGCTGCCAATCGCGACGACTTCCTCGGTCCGGTTCGTGAGATCCTCGGTGTCGAACCCGAGGTGATCGAGGGCCGCGAGGAGGCCGAGTTGTCCTTCCGGGGTGCGCTCAGCGTTCTCGATCCGGCGGGTTCCACGGCATCCGGTGACCCGCTGCGCCTCGTCGTCGACCTCGGCGGCGGCTCCACCGAGCTGGTGCTTGGTGGGTCGGCCCCCGTCTCGGCCTACTCCATGGACATCGGCTGTGTCCGGCTGACCGAGCGGCACGTGACGGCCGACCCGCTCACCGCCGGGGAGCGGGCAGCGATCCAGCGTGATGTGCGCTCCGCGCTCGAGGAAGCGGGTCGCGTCGTCACCCTTGCCGCGGCATCCGCTGTTCTCGGTGTTGCGGGAACGGTGACAACGATCACGGCGCACGCGTTGAGGCTGCCGAGCTATGACCCAGCCCTGCTCGACGGTGCGCGGTTGCCGCTCGACACGGTGCTTGCCGCGTGTGACGACCTCGCCGGGATGCCTCGTGATGCTCGCGCCCGGCTGCCGTATATGCACGAGGGACGGGTGGATGTCATCCCCGCGGGGGCGCTGATCTGGGCGGAAGTGCTGCGACACGTCCGCGATCAAACCGCGGGCACCGACCACCCGCTGACCGAGGTGCTGACGAGTGAGCACGACATCCTCGACGGGGTGGCGCTCGCACTTGAGTGATGCGCGGGTGCGCTGTGGACACGCGCAGCGCGATGTCGGTGGCTGCCGTTAGCCTCGAACCAGATCGACCATCGGAGGTCACGTGTTCTTCCTCGACGACTCACTCGTCACCAGCGCAAGCGACCTGACGGCGGCTTCGAAGTGTGAGTTTGCCTTCCTGCGCAAGCTCGACGCCAAACTCGGCCGCATCGACAAGGTCGACGAAAAGGCCGACGCGATGCTCGCGCGCACCGGTCGGCTCGGCGATGAGCACGAGGCGCGGGTGCTCGACGAGTACCGTGCCGAGTTCGGCGACGCGGTTGCCGAGATCAAGCGGCCAGACAAGATGACGCGCGACGCCCTCGAGCGGGCGGTGGAGGCGACCGATCGCGCGTTCGCGAGCGAGGCATCCGTTGTCTTCCAGGCCACCTTTTTCGACGGCACCTTCGTCGGGTTCGCCGACTTCATCGTGCGGCGGCCCGACGGTCGCTACCTCGTGCAAGACACCAAGCTGGCCCGGTCGGCCAAGGTCACCGCGCTGCTGCAGCTGGCGGCATACGTCGAGCAGCTCGAGAGTCGTGGCGTCGCCGCGGCAGACACCGTCGAGCTCCTGCTCGGCAACGGCACGACGAGCGAACATCGGGTCAGCGACATCCTGCCGGTTTACCGCAAACGCAAGCAGCGCCTGGCCCGCATTATCGCCGAGCGACTCGCCGACACCGAACCGGTGGCGTGGCGAGATGACCGCTACTCGATCTGCGGCCGCTGCGAGACCTGCGAACTTGAGATCCAGGCCAGCCGCGATGTGCTGCTCGTTGCCGGAATGCGGGTCACCCAGCGTGCCCGGTTGACGGATGCCGGCATCACGACGATCGAACAGCTTGCCGCGTATCCCGGCACCAACATCGACGGAATCGGCGACTCCACGCTCGCCGGGCTGAAGTTGCAGGCTGACCTGCAGCTGCACGGGCCGTCGAGCCCCGAAGATCACACGCCACCACCCGTCCGGGTGTTCAACCCTGAAGCGCTCGCGGCCTTGCCGGAACCCGACGCCGGAGACATTTACTTCGACTTCGAGGGCGACCCGCTCTATACCGAGGGCGACGGTCACTCCTGGGGCATCGACTACTTGTTCGGGCTCGTCGACAACGACGAGAACTTCACCGCGTTCTGGGCCCACACTTTCGCCGAGGAACGTGTCGCTCTTCGGCAATTCCTCGACTTCGTCGCTGAACGCCGGCGTAGATTCCCGAATCTGCATATCTACCACTACGCCTCATACGAACGAACGCATCTGTCGTCGATCGCCGCTCGTCACGGCATTGGGGAAGAGGAAGTCGATGCCCTGTTGCGGGAGAACGTGCTCGTCGACCTGTACCCGATGGTGAAGAAGAGCATCCGCGTCGGGTCACGGTCGTACTCGATCAAGAAACTCGAACCGCTCTACATGGGCGACGAGATCCGCGATCAGGAGGGCGTCACCAACGCCGCCGACTCCATCACCGAATACGCCACAGCGATGCAGCTCATCACGAACGGCGACGTCGTTGAGGGGCAGCACAAGCTCGATGAGATCGCCGACTACAACCGGTACGACTGTGTCTCGACGGTGCGCCTGCGCAACTGGCTGATCGAGCGTGCCCGCGATAACGGCATCCTGCCAGGGACCCTGCACGAGGCGAAAGACGCGGTTCCCGACGTCGAGCCGTCGCCACTGCGTTACGCCCTGCTCGGCCTCGCCGGTGACCGGCTCGCCGCCGGTCGCAGCGCCGACGAGACCGCAGCGGCCTTCGCCGCGGCCGCGATCGACTACCACCAGCGCGAGCAGAAGAGCTTCTGGTGGGGGCATTTCGCCCGGCTGGTTCAGGACGTCGGTGACTGGGCAGACACCCGCGACGTCCTCATCGTCGCGGCAGGCGGTGTCACGGTGGAAAAGCCCTGGTTCCGCGAGGGCAAACAGCGGACCGATCGTCGTTGGCTTCGACCCACCGGGCAGTGGGGCCCCGGCAGCAGCGCCAAGCCGGGCGACCAGGCCG
>JAZQRG010000578.1:0-3351 GCA_045629445.1 Mycetocola sp.
ACGTGGGCGCGCTCTGACGCGCGCCGCTGGCCGGACGTATTTACCCAAAATGGCTCGCTGCTCGGGGGTTGGCCCCGGGTGCGAGCCTTTTTTGGCAAACAGAGCCGCGCAGGTCAAGGGCTGTCTCGGAGCGGAGCCTTCCTCGTAGTGTGGTGCACACCAGCACGAGCGCTGGTGCGACCATCGAGAGGAAACGCCATGTCCAACACCGAGCCGATGAACTTCGATCCGCAGAACCCCGAGCCGACGGTCATGGACCCGACCGACATCGACTACGTGGGCGAGGAGCCCGAGGTCACCGATGAGGACGCGCGCGACGCCGACGTGATCGAGTAGCGGCATCCGTCAACGTGCTTCCCTGCGCGAAGTTCTGAGACAGCAAGCCAAGAGGCTATTGGCGGCGGACCGCGCCGTTCGGCGCATCGATCCGTCCTGAAAGGCTGTCCGGACGATCGGTTGGTCCCATAGGGTCGCTCAAGTGCGGCATGAACGACCGTCTCGGACGGATCGATGGGCCGAGGCGTTCGACGCCGGCAACTTTTGTGGACTCCCCACAGCGAACGTCAGCAATCCTGCCCGAAGTGTCTAGTCTGGCTGGGTGAATCTTCTTTGGCGCACTCTTCTGCACTTCCTGATGTCGAAGCGGGCGCACCGCCGCGACACCGACGGCCTCCACCCATACGATGTCTTCTCCACCTCGTATCGGGTGCTCCCGACCGACATCGACATCCTCGGCCATATGAACAACGGCCGCTACCTGTCGATCGCCGACCTGGGCCGGTTCGACATGCTCGTCCGCAGCGGACTCTGGGCAGAAATGCAGCGCGTCGGCTGGTATCCCGTCGTGCAGAGCCTCACCATCAGCTACCGCAAGTCGCTTCTGCCGTGGAAGAAGTTCGACACCGAGACGCGCTTCATCGGCGTCGACGAGCGTGCCGTCTACGCCGAACTGCGCTTCGTTTACGAGGGCGAGATCTACGCCCGCCTGCACATGAAGGGCCGCTTCCTGAAGCGAGCCGGTGGGCATGTCTCGGTGGAGGAAATCCAGCAGCTCGTCGGCGATTCACCGCACGACATGGAACTCGACGACTGGATCCACACCTGGGCCGCAGACGTGTCCCTCCCATCGGCGAAGCGACCGGCCCCGAGCACGTGGGAAAACACGGCACGACCCGTGCAGCGCCGCTGACCGCAACGCAACAGGGAAGGAGCGCCACCGGTCGAAACCTGTGGCGCTCCTTGACACAGATTGGGCCGCCCTTCGCCCCGATAACCAGGGCCACCCCCGCTGGCCCCCTGCCAGCGGATGGCGACTCCGTCACCGGCAATCCCCCGGCGCCGGCGGCTGAGTACGCCGCCTATGTGAACGTGTGCACGCCCGAGTACAAGCCCGATTCGCGTCCGCCGAGGAGCGCGAGATCAGCGCCCATCGTGAAACGTTCGCCCGCGTCGTAAATTCTCTTCATAACGACTCCCTGCGATGGGCCTCGCAGATGGGGGATAGCCCGGGGATCTGCGGCAACCAGCGGATGTCTTCCGTTTCCCTCAGGCTACGCCGCACTTTGCCGTTTGCAAAGGCCTGATTACCCTGCAATCCGGTCACGCGACAAGGGAGATGTTGGACAGCTTGCGTCGTGTCAGGTGCTTCGAAAAACGCCGGCCGTGCACGCACAAGACGGTTCAGCGTGAGCGGTCAAGCCCTTTCCGGCGGTTGGCCGCGCGTCGTAGGGTGGGCGAACGACCGAGAGGAGACAGACATGTCTGACACCACTGGTGACCTGGGACCTGATTCCACAATTCCCGACCACGAGACCGGCCTCGCCGCCGGATACACCGGGGAGCCGTCGAGCTTCGAACCCGAGGAAGATCCCGAGCACACATCCGACGACAAGACGGGCGGCCCCAGCGCCGGCGCGAGCAACGCCGCAACGCCGCGCGACAAGCGAATCGAGAGCTGACGTGACCTATACCTTCTCCGGCTGGCTTGCCGAGCAGCTCAACCGCGAGGACGTCGTCGGCGAGCTTGCCCGCAGCGTTCAGCACGATGAGCTGTTTCCCGAACACGGCGACAAGGCCATCTTCGACGGCTACTTCAGCGCAGACAACACCGTTGCGGAAACCCGTAAGGCGTTCGAACGCGCCTGGGACGAGTTCGAGGGGCTTCCCGGGTAGATGCGCGTCGTTGTTGTCGGAGCGACGGGCAATATCGGCAGCGCCGTCCTCACCCGTCTCCAAAAAGAACGTACTGTCACCGAGATCGTTGGGGTGTCCCGGCGGATGCCGACGGCATCCGTTGCCCCGTACAGCGGGGTGACCTGGCACCAGCTCGATATCGGCGAATCGACGGCGGCAGCGCGCCTCGCCGGGATTTTCGCGGGGGCGGATGCCGTCATCCACCTGGCGTGGGCGCTCCAGCCGAATCACGATGAAGAGTGCCTCTGGCGCACGAATGTCACCGGCACGAAGAACGTGCTCGCGGCTGCGTCCGCGGCCCGTGTGGGGCAGTTGGCCTATCCGTCGTCGGTCGCGGCCTATAGCCCCGGACCGAAAACCCGGCGGGTCGACGAGAGCTGGCCCACCGGGGGAGTGCCGTCGTCGCACTACTCCCGGCACAAGGCGATCAACGAGCGGGCGCTCGACCGGTTCGAGGAAGAAAACCCGGGGATCGTGGTCACGCGGCTGCGACCGGGGTTCGTCTTCAGCCGCGACGCCGCCACCGAGGTGGCCGGCCTGTTCGTCGGAAAGGTGGTTCCGCTCGGCTGGTTGCGGTTTGTTCCCGTGCCTTTCGTGCCGCTGCCCCGGCAGTTTGTCGCCCAGATCGTGCACTCGAGTGACGTGGCTGACGCGTTCTGGCGCGCCCTCGACCGCAGCGCCGCTGGCGCATTCAACATCGCCGCCGAGCCGGTCATCGACGGTAAGGCGGTGGCATCCGTTCTTAACGCAAAGTGGGTGCCCGTCCGCCTGCGGCTGGCGCGAGCGGTTGCCGCTGTGACGTGGAAGCTGCGGCTGCAGAACTCCGACCCGGGCTGGATCGACCTCGGCGCGCTCGTGCCGATAATGTCGACGGAACGTGCGCGGCGCGAACTGGGCTGGGAGCCGTCGGTGTCGTCAACGGATGCCCTCGCAGAGATCCTGACCGGTGTCGCCGAGCACGCCCGCGTGGACGCGTCACCCCAGTTGCGCGGGTCGTGAGCTGGCGGCGGCCGCGTTAGCCGACGAGGTTTGCCGCGGCCTGGTCCATGTGCTCGATGATGGTCGTTCGAGCCGTCGCTGCATCGCCGGTCTCGATCGCGTCAACGATGGCGCTGTGACGGTCGACCTGCATGTTTGACATGGCGCGCTCGGCACCGG
>JAZQRG010000579.1:0-9107 GCA_045629445.1 Mycetocola sp.
CCGGTCGCCGCGGTCGACGAGCGACCGGCGCTGGTCGTGGCCACGCGGGGCGCGGAGCCGATCGCCGACGGCGGATACCGGGCGGTGGTGCTGCTTGACGGTGACCGGATGCTCGCGGCCGAGTCGCTGCGGATCGCCGAGGATTGCCTGCGCTGGTGGTCGAACGCCGCCGCCCTGAGCGCTCCGGGCGCCCCCGTCGTTCTCACCGGTGTCGCCGGCACCCTCGCGACCGCCCTGGCCACCTGGAACCAGCCGGCATTCGCCTCGGCCGAACTCGCTGACCGCCGCACGCTCCGGTTCCCGCCCGCTGTACGCGTGGCATCCGTCTCCGGCGACGACACTGCCGTCCGCGACGCCGTCGCCGCGGTCACCGCGCTCGTTCCCGCCGATGTCCTTGGGCCGGTGCCGACGACAGACGGCGTGCGAACCATTCTCCGGCTCGATTACGGCAAGGCCCAGGCCGCCGCTCACGAGCTTCGTGCCGCCGTCGTGAAGAACGCGACAACCAGGCGCAAGGCTCCTCCCGGCAAGGCAGCATACCGGCAGGTCCCTACACTGAGAGTACGATTCGACGACCCGGAGATCCTGTCATGAGCTGCCCCCTTTCCCTTCCGCTTCCCGCATGAGGCTGGTTTTTGCCGGGACGCCGGCCGTCGCTGTCTCCAGCCTCACCGCACTGATCTCGAGCGACCACGATGTCGTCGCCGTGATCACGAGGGAGGATGCTCCGCTCGGCCGGAAACGTGTCCTGACCCCGTCACCGGTCGCAGAGGCCGCCACGCAACACTCGATTCCGGTGATCAAGGCCAACCGGCTGACGGATGCCACGGCACAGGCGGTTGCGTCGCTCGACGCCGATCTCGGTGTGATCGTTGCGTACGGGGGACTGGTCCGCGAACCGTTGCTCTCAACACCTCGCCTCGGCTGGATCAACCTGCATTTCTCCCTGCTTCCCGCGTGGCGTGGTGCCGCTCCGGTGCAGCGTTCCCTCATCGCCGGAGACACGGTCACCGGCGCGAGTGTCTTTCAGCTCGTTCCCGAACTTGACGCTGGCAACATCTTCGGAATGGTCGAGCATCCCATCGCCCCCGATGTCACGGCCGGCGTGTTGCTCGACGAGCTTGCCGGCGTCGGAAGCGAACTCCTCGTTCACGTCGTCGACGACATCGCTGCCGGTCGGGCAACGGCCGTTCCCCAGTCCGGCACGGTGTCACTTGCTCCCAAGCTGACTCTCGACGACGGTCGCCTCGACTGGGCTGAGGACGCGGCACGTCTCTACAATCGCTTCCGCGGCGTAACGCCGGAGCCAGGTGCGCACACGACGATCGGTGGCGCACGGTTCAAGCTGCTCGACATTCGGCCCCGGCCAGACGTCGTACTCGCCCCAGGCGCCCTCGCCCTCGAGGAGAAGGCGGTGCTCATCGGAACGGGAACAACCGCACTCGAGCTCGTCACCGTCCAACCCGCAGGGAAGGCGGCGATGCGCGCCGCCGACTGGTGGCGCGGACTCGGTCCGAATCCTCAGATCGTGGCAGAGTAGAACCACACAATGAATGCCGCACCAGAATCCTCAGCCACCGTCCAGCCAGCACGCCGCGTCGCGTTCGACGTTCTCCGGGCGGTCAGCCGGGACGATGCATACGCCAACCTCCTGCTCCCAACGCTGCTCAAACGGCAGGCGCTCAACACAGCGGACGCCGGGCTCGCAACCGAGCTGACCTACGGGACGCTTCGGATGCGCGGGTACTACGACCGGGTGATCGAACTCGCCGCGAACCGACCGGTCACCGAGATCGACGAAGAGATTCTCGACGTCCTGCGACTCGGTGCGCACCAGTTGCTCGCCACGCGGGTTGCCCCACACGCCGCCGTGAACGAATCAGTTGTTCTCGCCAGGTCCGTTGGGTCACGTTCGGCCGTTGGCTTCACGAACGGCGTACTCCGCACGATCTCCCGCTCGACGGCTGACCAGTGGCTCGAGCGTGTGCTCCAGGCAGCGAAGACCAATGATGAGCGGCTCGCCGCCCAGTATGCGCACCCGGCCTGGATCGTCCGCGCGTTCCGCCAGGCTCTTGCTGCCGAGGGCAGGGCAGACGAGCTCGAGCAACTCCTCGCGGCGGACAACGTGGCGCCGAGGGTCAACCTCGTCGCCCTGCCCGGCCTCGCCACCCTGCCGGTCGACGCCGAGGCCGACCGGTACTCACCGTTCGGTTTCGTCCTTGAGAGCGGCGACCCTGACGCCGTGATCCGACAGGAGTCAGGCCGCATTCGCGTCCAGGACGAAGGCTCGCAGATCGCGGCTCTCGCCCTCAGCCGGGCGAAGCCCGTCGAACCGGGGGAGCGCTGGCTCGACCTGTGCGCTGGCCCAGGCGGAAAAACCGCGCTTCTCGGCGCCGAAGCAGCACTCGGCGGTGCGCACCTGACCGCCAACGAGGTGACCCCCGCCCGCGCCGAGCTCGTCAGGCGCGCCGTCGCACCCGTCCCCGGAGACATCCAGGTCACCGAACTCGACGGAACAACGGTGGGTGACCTGCAGCCCGAGACGTTCGACCGCATCCTCGTCGACGCACCCTGCACGGGCCTTGGCGCGCTCCGCCGCCGGCCAGAGGCACGGTGGCGAAAGACCGCCCGAGATGTCGGAGATCTGACGAAGCTGCAGCAGTCGCTCCTGCTGTCGGCGTTCGACGCTCTCAAGCCGGGTGGCATCCTCGCATACGTGACCTGCTCGCCGCACCTCGCCGAGTCTCGCGGCGTCGTCCTCGATTCCCTTCGCCGCCTGGGCGACAGCGCTCAACTGCTTGACACCGCTGCCGTTGTCCAGTCGTTTGCCCTCACCGAGATCGAGCTCGGCGAGCAGCAAACCGAACGCGCGGGAACGACGGTGCAGTTGTGGCCGCACCGGCACGGCACAGACGCGATGTTCATCGCCCTTCTCACCAAGTCCTGACCGGCTCGGTTAGGCTCGTCCCATGTCGATCCGGATCAACCCGAGCATCCTCGCCGCAGACTTCGTCAACGTCGAAAGTGCCCTTCACTCGATCAGCGCAGCAGACCTCGTGCACGTCGATGTCATGGATAATCACTTTGTCCCGAACCTCACCTTCGGGCCCCAGATGGTCGAACGGATCCAGCAGGTCTCACCGATTCCCCTCGATGTGCACCTCATGATCGACGACCCCGAGCGCTGGGCACCCGGATACGCGGAACTCGGCGCATACTCGGTCACCTTCCACGCGGAAGCGACCGAGAATCCGGTTGCTGTCGCCAGGCGACTGCGGGAGATCGGTGCACGCGCCGGCATCGCTCTCAAACCAGGAACAGCGGTTGAACCGTATCTCGAGCTGCTCGATGAGTTCGACCTCGTGCTCGTTATGACCGTCGAGCCCGGCTTCGGTGGGCAGAAATTCATGCCGGAGACGATGCCCAAGCTGCGCCTGCTCGCCGCAGAAACCGCTCGGACAGGCGCGGACGTGTGGCTCCAGGTCGACGGGGGGATCTCCGAAGACACCATCGGCATCGCCGCTGAAGCGGGAGCAAACACCTTCGTCGCCGGTTCAAGTGTCTTCGCCGCAGACAACCCTGAACTGCAGATCGACCTGCTTCGACGCACTGCGGCAGCGCACACGCACGGGCCGACCGCCAAACGCTAGTACCCTGATACCTGTGAAGACATTCGACGACCTGTTCGCAGAACTCAGTTCAAAGGCCGAAACCAGGCCAGAGGGCAGCGGCACGGTCCGCGAACTCGACGCTGGCGTTCACGCCATCGGCAAGAAGATCGTCGAAGAGGCCGCCGAAGTCTGGATGGCCGCCGAATACCAGAGCGACACCGAGACTGCCGAGGAAATCTCGCAGCTGATCTATCACCTGCAGGTTCTCATGCTCGCGAAAGGCCTCTCACCAGAGGACGTCTATCGACATCTGTGACGCCGGACGCGTTCCACGCGACACACGCCGATCAGAACCTTCGAATGAGAGACAACGCATGTTGAGAATTGCAGTGCCCAACAAGGGCTCACTGGCCGACACGGCCGCACAGATGCTGTCAGAGGCCGGATACGCCGGTCGCCGCGACCCCAAAGAACTCCACCTTCTCGACGCCCGCAACGGTGTCGAGTTCTTCTTCCTCCGCCCGCGCGACATCGCGACATACGTTGGGTCTGGCGCCCTCGATGTCGGCATCACCGGCCGTGACCTGCTTCTCGATTCCGGCTCAGAGGCCATCGAAATTGAGAGCCTCGGTTTCGCCGACTCGACGTTCCGCTTCGCCGGCCCGATCGGGCGGTTCGCCGAACTCTCCGATCTCTCCGGCCTCCGCGTCGCCACGAGCTATCCCGGCCTCGTCGGCGCGTTCCTCGCCTCACATCACGTCAGCGTCAAACTCGTTCCCCTCGACGGTGCCGTCGAGTCGGCCGTGCGGCTCGGAGTGGCGGATGCCGTCGCTGACGTCGTCTCGACGGGAACCACACTCCGGAAGGCCGAGCTCGACATTTTCGGCCCCGTCATCCTCGAGTCAACGGCAGTACTCATCGGCGCACCCGATGAAAAGCCAGGGCTCGCAACACTCCGTCGCCGCCTGCAGGGCGTTCTGGTGGCGCGTCAGTTCGTGATCATGGACTACGACCTGCCGGAGCGCCTGCTCGACCAGGCCACGGCGATCGCAGGCGGGATCGAATCCCCGACGGTGTCACCGCTCCGCGACAAGGACTGGGTTGCCGTCCGCGTTATGGTTCCGCGCGAACGCACCAACCAGATCATGGACGCGCTCTACGAGATCGGCGCCCGCGCCATCCTCGTGAGCGCGATCCACGCGGCGAGGCTCTAGGCCGGGGCAGACGATGACCGTAGCGTGCCGTGTCATTCCCTGTCTCGACGTCGCAGACGGACGCGTCGTTAAGGGCGTCAACTTCCAGAACCTCCGCGACGCCGGCGATCCGGTCGAGCTCGCGCGGCGCTACTACGAGCAGGGCGCTGACGAACTCACCTTTCTCGATGTCACAGCGACCGTCGACAACCGTGCAACCACATATGACGTCGTGACGCGAACGGCTGAGCAGGTCTTCATCCCCCTCACCGTCGGTGGAGGCATCCGCAGCACCGAAGACGTCGCAAGGCTCCAGGGCAGCGGCGCAGACAAGGTCGGTGTCAACAGCGCCGCCATCGCGAGGCCGGCACTTCTCGGCGAGATCGCTGATCGCTTCGGCGCGCAGGTGCTCGTGCTGTCGCTCGACGTGAAGCGATCCAGGGCCACCGAATCCGGGTTCGTTGTCACGACCCACGGCGGCCGTACCGAAACCACACTCGACGCACTGGCCTGGGCGCGTGAAGCCATCGAGCGGGGCGCGGGGGAACTCCTGGTCAACTCCATCGACGCCGATGGCACCAAGGAAGGCTTCGACCTCGAACTCCTCGCGTTGATGCGTGAGATCAGCACGGTTCCCGTCATCGCTTCGGGCGGCGCCGGACGGGCTGAGCACTTCCCGCCGGCCATCGCCGCCGGCGCGGATGCCGTGCTCGCCGCGAGCGTCTTCCACTCGGGGCAGCTCACCATAGGCGACGTGAAACGCGAACTGCGAAACGAAGGGATCCTGGTGCGCTCATGAGCGTCTCATCGATAATCGAATCCATCCAGTTCAACGCCGACGGACTCGTTCCTGCCATCATCCAGCAGTGGGACACCGGCGAGGTCCTCATGCTCGCCTGGATGAACGACGAGGCCGTTCGCCGCACGCTCACCGAGGGGCGCGTGACCTTCTGGTCGCGCTCACGCTCGGAGTACTGGCGCAAGGGCGACACCTCGGGAAACGCGCAGTACGTGCGCGGTGCATCGCTCGACTGCGACAACGACACCCTGCTGGTCAAGGTCGAGCAGGTCGGCGTTGCCTGCCACACCGGCACGAGGACCTGTTTCGATTCGCATGACCTCAGCCCGGTCATCGGCGACATCCCCGAAGACGATGAAAGCGAACCGGACGATGATTAAGCATTCGAGCGCGGGCAGTACAACGACACACGCCGCATTCCGCGAACTCGCCAACGATCACCGGGTCATCCCGGTCATCCGGGAACTGTTCGCCGACGGCGAGACACCGGTCGGCATCTACCGGAAGCTGGCCATCGGCCGCCCGGGAAGCTTCCTCCTCGAATCAGCCGAACAGGGCGGCATCTGGTCACGATTCTCCTTCGTCGGGGTGTCGAGCTTCGGCGTCCTCACTCAGGACAATGACCGAGTGTCGTGGCTCGACTACGGGATAAGCGCAAAGCGTGCGCTCGGAAACACTGCGCCGCTCAGTCCCCTCGACGCAATCGCCGAACTCCACAGCAGGTGGGAAACCGCACCGATCGACGGGCACCCTCCGCTGACGGGCGGGCTCGTCGGATTCATCGGCTGGGAAGCGATTCGCCAGATCGAGAATCTTCCGAACCAGCCTGCCCGCGAGGTCGACGTGCCTGGCCAGGCGCTCTCCTTCGTCGCTGACCTCGTCGTGATCGACCACCGCACCGGCACGGTGCAGCTCATCGCCAACGCGTTGAACGACGGCCTCGACGACAGCGACACGCTCTGGAAGAACGCCCAGGAACGGCTGGACTCGATGCAGTCGCGACTGGCTCAGCCGAGCGAGGCGTGGCTCGCCAACGTCGACCTCACGACACCGGCGCATCCAAAGCACCGCACGCGCAAGGAAGACTTCCTCGACTCCGTCGTCACCGCGAAGGAGCACATCCGTAACGGAGACATCTTCCAGGTTGTCGTGTCACAGCGCTTCGACCAGGAGTGTCCAGCAGACCCGATCGACGTGTACCGGATCCTTCGGAGCCTCAACCCGAGCCCGTACATGTACCTCATCAACCTTCACACCGTCGACGGCGTTCCGTATTCGATCGTCGGCTCGTCTCCCGAGGCACTCGTGAAGGTGCAGAAGGGCCGGGTATTCACCCATCCGATCGCCGGGTCAAAGCCACGAGGTGAAACACCCGAGCGGGACGTCGAACTCGCCGCTGAACTCTCAGCGGACGACAAGGAGCGCGCCGAGCACCTCATGCTCGTCGACCTCGCCAGGAACGACCTGCTCAAAGTGTGTACAGCCGGCACCGTGGAGGTGACCGAGTTCATGCGCATCGAGCGGTTCAGCCACATCATGCACCTCGTCTCGAGTGTCGAGGGAACGCTGCAGAGCGGAGCCACCCCGATCGATGTCTTCCGGGCGACCTTCCCCGCTGGCACCCTCTCGGGAGCTCCCAAGCCACGGGCTCTAGAGATTATCGATGAGCTTGAACCTGCCCAGCGCGGCGTCTACGGGGGAGTCGTTGGCTACTTCGCGTTCTCGGGGGATACCGACCTCGCGATCGCCATCCGCACCGCGACGATTATGAACGGTGTCGCGCACGTCCAGGCCGGAGGAGGCCTCGTCGCAGACTCCGACCCCGAAAGCGAATTCCTCGAGTCGCAGAACAAAGCGGCGGCGCCGCTGCGGGCCGTCGCCGTCGCGAACGCGATGACCAGGCTGACCTGATGACCGAGGACGTTCAGGCATCCGTTCCCGCGCCGAACCGGGGAAAGCGGATTAAGTACTCGCTCATGCTCGGCTCGCTCGCGCTGGCAGGACTGACCCTCATCGCGTGGACGCAGCAGTGGCTCACGGTCACGCTGACCGAACCGGGTCGCGACCAGCTCACCGTTGATGGTGCCATCGCCGCACCTGCCCTCGCAGCGCTCGCCCTCGCGACGCTCGCCCTTGGCGCTGCGCTCGCGATTGCCGGCACCGGTTTTCGCTACCTTCTCGGCATCCTGGAGGTGCTGCTCGGTGGGAGCGTCGCCCTCTCAGCCGTCCTCGTCTTTGTCGACCCGGTCGGCGCAGCAGAGGCTGCCGTGACGAATGCCACCGGCATTGCTGGCACCCAATCCGTCGCCGCCCTCGTCAGCTCGACGGCCGCAACCGCCTGGCCGGCGATCACCCTCGTTCTCGGAGCCGCCATCGCCGTCGCCGGGATCGGCGTCGTCGTCACCGCGCGCTCCTGGCCGCGATCATCGAAGAAATACTCCGCCGTTACGCTCGAGCCTGTCGCGACGGACGAGATGCCGGATGCCGTCGACAGCTGGGACGAACTGACCAGAGGCGACGACCCGACGAAGTAGTACCTGAGCGCCCCACGCCACACGCGACAGGCGCTCACCACCACCCGATAGACTGAACAAGCACCAACACTGAAGGAGACCCATGAGCGACGAGTCAACCGACCCCGGACACGGCCACTCACCCGCCGCGTGGACGGCAATCACGATCATGCTGATCGGATTCGCCGTCGGAACGATCGCTTTCTGGTTCGACACCGCCTGGCTCGTCTGGGCATCAGCGGGACTCGTCGTCGTCGGCGCGCTCGTTGGCTGGATCCTCAAGAAAGCCGGATACGGCGTTAACGGCTCAAAGTACGTCACCAAGGGACACTAGAACTGTGCTCGCCGACCTGATGGCCGGCGCACTCTCCGATGCTCGTGAGCGCGAAGTTACGCGCCCGCTGCCGCTCGTCGAGTCCGCCGCGCTTGCCGCGCCGCCCGCTCTTGACGCCCTGTCTGCCCTCGCGCCGACCGAGCGCGTGAAGATTATCGCCGAGGTCAAACGCGCGAGCCCGTCCCGTGGGCCACTCGCCGACATCCCGGATCCCGCGCAGCTTGCCGTGTCGTACGAGACCGGCGGAGCAAGCGCCATCAGCGTGCTGACCGAGGGCCGCAAGTTCAAGGGATCCCTTGCCGACCTCGAAGACGTCCGCAGTGCCGTTTCGCTTCCCGTGCTTCGCAAGGACTTCATCTCGACCCCGTACCAGGTGTTCGAAGCCCGCGCCGCTGGCGCGGACCTCGCCCTGCTCATCGTTGCCGGTCTGGACACGTCGACCCTCACCGAGCTGTACGACCTCATCCGGCAACTCGGCATGACCGCGCTCGTTGAAACCCACAGCGCCGATGAACTCGAACGCGCCCTCGACCTTGGCGCGGAACTCATCGGGGTAAATGCACGCAACCTCTCGACCTTCGAGCTCGACCGCGACCTCTTCGGCAGGCTCGCCCCGCAGATCCCGTCCGGAGTCATCCGGGTCGCGGAGTCCGCGGT
>JAZQRG010000580.1:0-11657 GCA_045629445.1 Mycetocola sp.
TGACGACGACGAAGACGACGAGCCGTCGACGGTTCGCCGCCGCGCACGTCGCCGTTCAGGAGACGAACGCCGCTCGGGCCAGAACGACCCGGCGAACACCGTCGTCAAGGTGCGCCAGCCGCGCGAACAGCGTGAGCCGCGCGAGGTCGAGCAGATCACCGAGCCTCAGCGCATCAAGGGTTCGACCCGTCTCGAGGCGAAGAAGCAGCGTCGCCGCGACGGTCGCGACGCCGGCCGTCGTCGCCCGGTCGTGACCGAGGCAGAGTTCCTCGCTCGCCGCGAGTCGGTCGACCGCACCATGATCGTTCGCTCGAAGAGCAACAAGATCCAGATCGGCGTCCTCGAAGATGGCGTTCTGGTCGAGCACTATGTTGCCCGCAACGAGGAAGCATCCCTCATCGGGAATGTATACCTCGGCCGGGTTCAGAACGTGCTGCCAAGCATGGAAGCCGCATTCGTCGACATCGGACGCGGCCGCAATGCCGTGCTCTACTCCGGTGAGGTCGACTGGGACGCCGCCGAGACCGGCAACCAGCCGCGTCGCATTGAGCTCGCGCTCAAGCCGGGGGACCGCGTACTCGTGCAGGTCACGAAGGACCCTGTCGGACACAAGGGTGCCCGACTGACCAGCCAGGTGTCGCTCCCGGGTCGCTACCTCGTTTATGTGCCCAACGGCTCGATGAACGGCATCTCGCGTAAGCTCCCCGATACAGAGCGCGCGCGCCTCAAGAAGATTCTCAAAGAGGTGCTCCCAGACAACGTCGGCGTGATCGTTCGCACCGCGGCCGAGGGTGCAACCGAGGAACAGCTCACTCTTGACGTCAACCGCCTGATCAACCAGTGGGCCGAGATCTCGCGCCAGATGGAGAGCGTCCAGGCGCCAGCCCTGTTGCACTCGGAGCCCGACCTTCTCATCAAGATCGTTCGGGATGTCTTCAATGAGGACTTCCAGAAGATGCTCATCGCCGGCGATGACGCTCAGGAAGTAATTGAGAGCTACCTCCGCGGAGTTGCTCCCGACCTGCTCGAGCGGGTCGAGAAGTACGAGGGAAGCCGCGACGTCTTCGACGAGTACCGCATCACGGAGCAGATCGAAAAGGCGCTCGACCGCAAGGTCTGGCTCCCGTCGGGTGGATCACTCGTTATCGACCGCACCGAAGCGATGACCGTCGTCGACGTCAACACGGGCAAGTTCGTCGGTTCGGGTGGAAACCTCGAAGAGACCGTCACGAAGAACAACCTCGAGTCAGCGGAAGAAATTGTTCGCCAGCTCCGGCTCCGCGACATCGGCGGCATCATCGTCGTCGACTTCATCGACATGGTGCTCGAGTCGAACCGTGACCTCGTCCTGCGTCGCCTGATCGAGTGCCTCAGCCGGGACCGCACCAAGCACCAGGTCGCCGAGGTGACCTCGCTTGGACTCGTGCAGATGACCCGGAAGAAGCTCGGCCTCGGGCTCCTCGAATCGTTCAGCGAGCCGTGTGAGGTGTGTGCCGGTCGCGGTGTCATCGTTCACCACGACCCGGTGGTTAAGCACCGCCAGACCCCCCAGCCCGAGACGAAGCGCCGGGGCAAGGGCGGAAACGGCAACGGCAACGGCAATGGCAACGGTGGTGGAAACGGCAACGGCGGCGGAAGCGCTCCTCAGGCGCCGAAGGTACCAACCCACGCCATCACCGACGACGCCAAGAATGCCCTCGCGAAGATCGCCGCATCGACGATCGTTCCGCACGCAGACGAGACACCGTCGACCGAATCGGTTGAAGAGGTTGCAGCCCCCGCAGCTGAACGTCGCAATGAATCACGTAGCGAGCGGCGCAACGACCGTCGGAAGAGTTCGAAGGGGCAGAACCGCCAGTCCGGTGACTCAGCGGCCACTGCTGGCCGCCAGGACCGCCAGGAGCAGCAGAGCCAGCCGGAGACGGCGACTCAGGCTCGTGACGCCTCACAGAGCGACCAGGCACCTTTGTCGATCTTCGATATTCCGCTCGAGTCGGCTCGCAAGACGAAGCGCGTCGACCCCCGTGACGCCGAGAACCTCCTCGGCTCTGTGCTCGACGCCCTCCCGGAGCCGAAGCTGCCAGGTACGGGCCGTGCACGTCGACGTCGAGTGACCACAGCGGCTCTCACGGGGACTCCCGTCGCGCACGACGCCTCAGCCGAGACACCGGCAACCCCGGCAGACTAGCGAGTCCTGCAACGGCGGTCGACCCTCACTGGAGGTTCGATCGCCGTTTGCGTTCCCGCGCCGTCACCCGGAGGTTGCTCTGGATGAGTCGCCTCACGAGAACATTGGCGCTCACCGGAACCGCCCCGCCCGCGACGAGTTCGGCGTAGCGAGACTCGGGAACGTCGTAGTGATCCAGGTCGAAACTACGCCGAGGCAGGTTGTGGCGGGCGGCGAACTCGTGCAACTCATCGATCGAGACGTCGCTGACGAGGTGCGACCAGAGCGTGTCGTGGGCCGGCCAGAGCGGGGTGTCGATGAGCACGGTCATGGTCTGAAGTCTACGAATCGCGACACGGTGTCGGCTGCATTTGTGGGATTGGGTGCGATGAAGTAAAGTTGCCTGTTGGTGCACGTTGGCTTATCCCGCGTTTTGCCCATGGTTTTCTGTCAGCTTGACCTCCCTTCCCGCTGGGGTCTACCGCACAGGGAATAATCCTTGACAGATTCAACTCGGAGCGTCAGCTCCCCAGAGAAGTAGGTACGAGAAGTGGTTTACGCAGTAGTGCGCGCCGGTGGTCGGCAGGAAAAGGTAGAGGTCGGCACCATTGTGACGATGGACCGTGTCAAGAGCATCAAGGACGGCAAGGTCGAATTGGCCGCTGTTCTTCTCGTCGACGGTGACAAGATCACCACCGACGCAGAGTCGCTCGCGAAGGTCACAGTCACTGCCGAGTTCATCGAGAACCTCCGCGGCCCCAAGATTCACATCCAGAAGTTCAAGAACAAGACCGGTTACAAGAAGCGTCAGGGGCACCGTCAGGAGCTCACACGCGTCAAGATCACCGGCATCAAGTAAGCCTGAGGGAGAACAGAGATGGCACACAAAAAGGGTGCGAGTTCCACTCGCAACGGTCGCGACTCCAACGCACAGCGCCTCGGCGTGAAGCGCTTCGGCGGTCAGGTTGTCTCAGCAGGCGAAATCATCGTTCGCCAGCGCGGCACGCACTTCCACCCCGGCGTTAACGTCGGACGCGGTGGAGACGACACGCTCTTCGCCCTCGAGGCAGGATCCGTCGAGTTCGGTGCCAAGGGCGGCCGCAAGGTCATCAACATCGTGACGGCAGCTGCCGAATAGGCATCCGTTTGATTTGTCTCAGGGGCGAGCTTCGGCTCGCCCCTGAGTTTTTTATGTAGAAGAACAACTATTTTGGAGGGCTCTCGTGGCCACATTCGTCGATCAGGTGACACTGCACCTGCGTGCTGGAAACGGCGGTAACGGATGCGTGTCTGTGCGTCGGGAGAAGTTCAAGCCCCTTGCCGGACCCGATGGCGGAAACGGTGGAAACGGTGGCGACATCGTCCTCGTGTCCGACCCGCAGGTCACGACCCTGCTCAACTACCACCGATCGCCGCACCGCAGCTCGCAGAACGGTGGCCCGGGCATGGGCGACCACCGTGCCGGCACCACGGGTGAAGAACTTGAACTGCCCGTACCGGTCGGAACCGTCGTCAAGGACGCCGATGGCAATGAACTCATCGACTTCACCGAGCCGGGCATCCGTTACGTCGTTGCACAGGGCGGTCAGGGAGGCCTCGGTAACGCGGCGCTCTCCACCACCAAGCGCAAAGCGCCAGGATTCGCCCTGCTCGGAACGCTCGGACAGGAAGGGTCTGTCACCCTCGAGCTCAAGGTCGTCGCAGACGTCGCACTGGTGGGTTACCCCTCGGCCGGAAAGTCGAGCCTGATCGCCGCCATGAGCGCCGCGAAGCCAAAGATCGCCGACTACCCGTTCACGACCCTTCACCCCAACCTCGGCGTCGTCCAGGCCGGAGAGGTGCGCTACACCGTCGCGGACGTTCCCGGACTCATCGAGGGTGCGAGCGAGGGCAAGGGACTCGGGCTTGAGTTCCTGCGCCACGTCGAGCGCTGCTCGGCCCTGGTGCACGTCCTCGACTGCGCCACTCTTGAACCGGGCCGCGACCCGATCAGCGATCTCGACATCATCCTCGGCGAACTCGGTGCATACCCGGTCCCTGAGGGTCAGACCCCGTTGCTCGAGCGCCCGCAGCTCATCGCACTCAACAAGGTCGACGTGCCCGAAGGCAAGGACCTGGCCGAACTGGTCAAGCCCGAGCTCGAAGCGCGGGGCTACCGTGTCTTCGAGATCTCGACAGTCAGCCACGAGGGGCTTCGCCAGCTCTCCTATGCGCTCGGCGATCTCGTCGAAGCGGAACGCAAGGCGAAGGCTGAGCACGAAGCCGCTCACCCGCGGATCGTTATTCGCCCGCGCCCGGTCGACGAGTCAAAGTTCACCGTCACCGTCGAGGGCGGCAGTTTCGGCAACATCTACCGCGTTCGTGGTGCAAAGCCGGAACGCTGGGTCCAGCAGACCGACTTCACCAACGACGAGGCTGTTGGCTACCTCGCTGACCGTCTCGCCAAGCTCGGCGTTGAAGACGGCCTGTTCAAGGCGGGCGCCGTTGGCGGATCGACAGTCATCATCGGCACCGACAACGGAGTTGTCTTCGACTGGGAGCCGACCCTCACCTCGTCCGCCGAAATGATCACGACGCCACGTGGGCTCGATGCACGTCTCGACGCGAACAACCGCCCGACCCGCAACCAGCGCCGCGAGGAGTACTTCGAGCGGATGGATGCGAAGACCGAGGCGCGCGCCGAACTCGTTCGGGAACGTGAAGCAGGAATCTGGCGTGACCAGTACGAGGCAGAAGAACTCGCAGCCGCCGAAGCCGAAGCGGCTGAGGGAGACAAATAGGCCATGACGGTAGCGGATCGGGCCGACCTGGCGTCGGCACGGCGGGTCGTCGTCAAGGTGGGCTCATCGTCGATCAGCGGTGACAACGCCGGTCAGATCGCGCCCCTCGTCGACGCCCTTGCCGCTGCACACGGCAGGGGCACCGAGGTTGTGCTCGTGTCGAGTGGGGCGATCGCAACCGGGATGCCATACCTCGCGCTCACGAACCGGCCCGCCGACCTCGCCACCCAGCAGGCCGCAGCCGCCGTGGGGCAGAACGTACTCATCTATCGGTATCAGGACAGCCTCGACCGCTACGACATCGTCGCAGGACAGGTGCTCCTGACGGCCGGTGACCTCGAGAACGATGCCCACCGCTCCAATGCGCAGCGCGCCATGGAACGTTTACTCGCTCTTCGGATCCTGCCGATCGTCAACGAGAACGATACCGTTGCCACCCACGAGATCCGCTTCGGCGACAACGACAGGCTCGCCGCGCTCGTCTCGATTCTCATCGATGCCGACGCACTCGTGCTGCTGAGCGACGTCGATGCGCTCTACACCAAGCCGCCGAGTGAGCCGGGCGCTGAACCCATCAGCCGGGTCGAGCGCGGAGACGACCTCGCTGGAGTCACATTCGGTGGCGCCGGTGCTGTCGGCGTCGGTACGGGTGGAGCAGCGACCAAGGTCTCTGCAGCGCGGCTCGCTGCGGCCGCTGGTGCTGGTGTTCTGGTCACGTCAACGGGAAATGTCGCCCGCGCGTTGAGCGGAGAATCGGTCGGAACCTGGTTCGTACCGAGCGAACGGGTCGAACGAACGCCCGCTGCTGGCTAAAATCGGTCGTATGACCGACATCGCTGCCGCAGAGACCGCATCCTCCACCGAGAGTTCGCTCGCAGATCCCGGGCACGGGGTGTCATTCGACGAGCGTCTTCTTCGCGCACGCGACGCGTCCCGCCTGCTCGCGACAGCATCCGGTGACCTGAAGAACGCCGCACTCGAGGCGATGGCTGTCGGGCTCGCTGAGGCGAGCGACAAAATTCTCGCGGCAAACGAGAAAGACCTCGAGAACGGGCGCGCCGGTGGGCTCAGCGCCGGTCTGCTTGATCGGCTGCGACTGGACGAGAGCCGCCTCGATGCACTCGCCGTCGCAATCCGTGAGATCACGGCACTCACCGATCCGATCGGCCAGAGCGTGCGCGGGTCAAAGCTCCCCAACGGGGTTCGGATCGATCAGATCCGTGTGCCCTTCGGTGTCGTCGGCGCCATCTACGAGGCGCGACCGAACGTCACCATCGACATCGCCGCACTCGCGATCAAGAGCGGCAACGCTGTCGTCCTCCGCGGTGGTTCCGCCGCCGAAAACACCAACGGGAAGCTCGTTGAAGTGATTCAGGATGCCCTCGGCTCGGTCGGTCTGCCGTCTGGCGCCGTGCAGACCATCGACGAGTTCGGTCGGGACGGTGCCACGCGGCTGATGCAGGCGCGCGGACTCGTCGACGTGCTCGTGCCTCGGGGGAGTGCGTCCCTGATCCAGGCTGTCGTTACTGAGTCGCGGGTCCCGGTAATCGAGACCGGCGCAGGCGTCGTTCACATCTACCTCGATGAGACGGCGCGCGAAGACTGGGCGGCTGACATCGTTCACAACGCCAAGGTGCAGCGGCCGAGCGTGTGCAACGCCGTCGAGACCGTCCTCGTCCACGCCGACGCGGCCGAGAGGCTCCTGCCCGGCGTTCTCAGCCGACTGGCGGCATCCGGAGTCACCATCCACGCCGACGAGGCGACCCGGACGATCTGGCCGGATGCGCTCGTCGCCACCGAGGATGACTGGGCAACCGAGCACATGAGCCTCGACATTTCAGTCCGGGTGGTAGGTGACCTTGATGAAGCGATCGACCACATCCGCACATACTCGACCGGGCACACCGAGTCCATCATCACCGAAAGCGTGTCGAACGCCGAGCGGTTCCTCGCCGAGGTCGACTCCGCCGTGGTCATGGTCAACGCATCGACGAGGTTCACCGATGGGGGCGAGTTCGGGTTTGGTGCCGAGGTGGGAATCTCCACCCAGAAGCTGCACGCGCGTGGGCCCATGGGCGTTTCCGAGCTGACAAGCACGAAGTGGACGGTCCGGGGTACCGGTCAGGTGCGCGGTTAGTCGTTAGACTGGGGAAAGGCGTAGTAACCCGCCAGAACTGAATGGAGCACAGATGTCGTTTGCGACGATCCTTCTCGCTGAAGCAGCAACTCACGTTGAACTGCCCATGCCCGCCTGGATGTACGGCGTGATCGCACTGATCGTCTTCATCTTCCTCGGCGCTGCAACCTTCAGCTACCGCGATGTCGCGAACCGCCACAGCGCCAAGGGGTCGGCACGCGCCGCTGCCGCAGCAGAAGCCGGACACGGTCACTAGAGCCCAATGGCAGACGCGCCACGCCGGCCTCGAGTTGGCGTCATGGGTGGGACGTTCGATCCCATCCACCACGGACACCTCGTCGCGGCCAGTGAGGTCGCCCAGTCGTTCGACCTCGATGAGGTCATTTTCGTACCGACGGGTAAGCCATGGCACAAGAGTGTCGTTACTCCTGCAGAGCACCGATACTTGATGACCGTCATCGCGACGGCGTCGAACCCGCGGTTTACCGTGAGCAGGGTCGACGTTGACCGGGATGGCACGACCTACACCATCGACACCCTTCGCGACCTGCACCGCGATCGACCGGATGCCGAGTTGTTCTTCATCACCGGTGCGGATGCTGTCGCTCAAATTTTCAACTGGAAAGACGTTGAGGAGCTCTGGTCTCTCGCCCACTTTGTGGCTGTGAGTCGACCGGGACATACGCTCAGTGTTTCGGGATTACCGCCGCAAGACGTAAGCTTGTTGGAAGTTCCGGCCCTGGCGATATCGTCGACCGACTGTCGGAGCCGGGTGAGCCGGGGATTCCCGGTCTGGTATTTGGTTCCCGACGGTGTCGTTCAGTACATCACCAAACATCACCTGTATCGGAGTAATGCATGACCCCGCTGCCCGACGAGCAACCGCTCTCTCGTCGCCAGCTGCGTGAGCAGCAGCGCACGACCGACGAGACCGGCGAGATTCAAACGCGACGCGTATCGACGACCTCCGCAGTACCCGGGGGCCAGATTCCCGACGTCGCAGGACCGGCCAAGAATGAACCGCGCGTCGAGCCGACGTTGACGGCTGACGAAGTGAGCACGCTCGAAAAGGCCGCCGCGGAAGGCGCACCGCTGACCCGCAGGCAGGCGCGTGACCTCGAACGTGTTCGGACGGCATCCGTCACCATCGTTCCTCCTCTCGTCGAACCAGCAGTCCCATCGGCGAAGAAGCCGGCGGAGTCCGCCAAGCCGGCGCCTGGTGCCAACGCTGCCGTCGAAGGCGACGACAAAGACGTCGAGCCCGCTGAAATCACGCCGGCCGACATCACTCCTGCCACCGTCACTCCTGCCGGCGGGAAGCCGGGCAAGAAGCCCCGCACCAAGAAGAATGGCACGTCGGTTCAGTCGACCGATGATGAGCCGGTACCGGCTCCGATCGCGTCGCGCATGCCGTCGTTTGTCCCGGCATCCGCTGCCCGTTCCGCCGTCGCTGACGAACCCCTCGTTGTGGAATCTGTCGACGAGGCGCCCACTAAGAAGCGCACCTCGTTCGGTCTTCCCGTTGTCGAGGACGACAACGACGATGACGGTCTTGAGGTGTTCGCAGAGGATGGGGACGAGGACGAGCCGCGCCTGTCGAGCAGCTTCGGCGAAGCAGTGCTCGACCGACCCGCACCCGCGCGAGCGGAACTCGACACCGAACTCGAGCAGCCGTTCGACCAGATCATCGCGCGCGGACTCGAAGAAGCCGGAAGCGGCGTCGGGACGAGCTCGCTCATCCTCCCGTCCATGCCTGCAGGGGACCCGTTCACTGGTCCGCTGACCGCGCAGGGCGGCGTCGTCATCACCGGCTCCATCGACATTCCCTCCAACGGATCGTCGAACAAGCACCCTCACACCTTCGACAAGTCGGACATCGACTCGATGTTCGACGAAGAAGACGAGTCGCGTCCGGCCACCGCCGGAACGCCCGTCTCCGCCAGTCGCGCGGTATCAACGCACACCGCAACGCGCGACGTCATCACCCCTCCGGCACCCGCCCGCAGCAACCGGCTCCTCCTCATCCTGGCGATCACCGCCGGGGTACTGGCGGTTGCCGTGCTGACGGTCATCATCGTCGGTATCGCGGCCGGCGCTTTCCAGTCGCGATAACCCCAGAAAGGCCACTCCCCAGTGACAGCACGTGAATCAACCATCGACCAGCTCGCCATCGCCGTTAAGGCAGCCCAGGACAAGGGCGCTGAAGACCTCGTCGCGCTCGACGTTTCCGAGCCGCTTCCCTTCGTCGACGTCTTCCTCATCGCGACGGGGCGCAACGAGCGCAACGTCATGGCCGTCGCCGGCGAGATCGAAGACCAGCTCAATGCAGCCGGACACAAGACGCTTCGTCGCGAGGGTCGTTCAGAGGGTCGCTGGATCCTCATCGACTTCGGCGACCTTGTCGTGCACGTCTTCCACGAGGAAGAGCGACTGTACTACTCCCTCGAGCGTCTCTGGAAGGACTGCCCCGTCCTGCCGATCGGCGTCACCGAGAACGCCGCCGCTGAGTAACGCTCAGGTTGCTGCTCGATTCGGAACATTCGGGATTGTGTAGTAATCTAAACAGGTTGCTTCGAGCGATCGAAGCGGCCGAAATGGGTCTGTGGCGCAGCTGGTAGCGCACCTGCATGGCATGCAGGGGGTCAGGGGTTCGAATCCCCTCAGATCCACCAAAACCCCTGATGAATGTCATGTTCATCAGGGGTTCTTTTTGTTTGAAATAGCGGATAAGCGCCTTTGGGACCTTTTGGGGCATTCTCCTCGGGGAATACCTCACCGTCGAAGAGCTCGCAGAGTATCTGCAGATGTCCAAGGAGACGATCGACCACTGGTGTCTCGAGGGCACCGGTCCGAAGGCGACGAAGCTCGGCAAGCGTCTGCGCTACAACCGAGCAAACGTCGAGACATGGCTGAAGTCCCGAACAGACCAAAACCTGCCTGACCGCCGGGTCCATCTCACGGATTTATTCAATACGGCCCAGGTGCGTGAGTACGCGCGCGACGACCTCCGATCGGGCGGTGTCCGACTCCAGCTGTTCGAGGCCGAATCCGAGCAGCAGCGAGTCGGACGTGGCTGTCGAGCTGATGAACGGACCCTCTGCCGAATACCGTTCGAACTGGCCGCTGTTGTCGGGACTCCCCTCCGGGGCGGCGAGAACACTCCAGGGGGAGACGTCCTCCTCTTCGAAGCCTTCCGGTTCCGTCGCCTCGCCGTTCAGCACGAACTTCGTGTCGTCCACCATGAGGCCCGTGTCGCCGGTGAAGCCGTCGGTGACGTAGCTGATCACGACCTCGACGTCCTGCCCCGCGTATGCGCTGAGGTCGAAGGACACCGGGATCCAGCCGCCGGACGAACCCGTGAAGGCGTTCCATTCGCCGGTGGTTCCGGTCGGCTCGCACGGGTTCCCAACAGTAAGGTAGTGCTCCAGCTGCGGGTGCTCTTCGACGTAGAACCCCGCCTCGCACTCCGCCGGAACATCGGTGGTGGTGGCGCCGCCCAGATCGGGAAGCGTCGTCCAGTCCTCGGTGCCTGCCCGTCGAGCCTCGACGATGACGTTGTCGTAGCCGAACTCCGTCGCGTACGAGAACTGCGCATCGAAGGTCGCCGTGCCACCGACCCCCAGTTCCGGCACTGAGAACGTCCGGCTCAGTCGCTGATAGCCGTCATCGATGTGCGCGGCGAACATGGACCAGAGTCCTTCGACGGGGATGAACGGCCCCGATGGGTTCTGGTACTGCGCCACCGCCCAGCTCTCGAACTGCGGGAACTGCTCAACGGGGAGCACGTCGCTCGTCACGGTGAACGCGCCGGCCTCATCGACCGGATTGTCCTCCGTCGCCGGTCCCCCAAAGAGCGCCTCGATCCCATCGAGCGGTGCAGCCGTCCCCGTCACGCCGTCGGCTCCGACGGGAGTGCGGTTGTACGCTCCCAGCCAATACTGGGTGAAGTCGTCGGCCAGCAGCAGGCAATCCGAGTACGGGTCCGCCGTGACGACACAATCCTGATCCGGCGCACCGTCCAGACCGTAGTAGATCCCGCCCAGCGCTCCTCCGAACTGGCCGTAGTAGGCGGCCGTCTCACCCGCCAGCGCGAGCTTGCCCCCTTCGTTGAGGTAGTCCCGCACAGCGAGCGTCAGGTATTGCTGCCGCTCCGCCACGGAGGCATCCTCGAGGTCTCCGAAGTACGTCTGGGTGATCTCGTCCTCCGGATCCTGGGTGAGCCGGTTGTCGCCGAGGTACCAGAGAACCGCGTCGTAGTGGCTCAGCACACCGAGGTCGTGCGGCACGCCGTTCGCGTCGACGTCCCAGACATCCGGCGTGACGCCGTTCGCCTCAAATGCCGCGACATGGGCGTCGAGGTATTTCGGGCCGACACCGCTGGGAGTGGCTTCGGGGTTCACACCCGTGTAGTCCTCGTTGGCGATGATCAGCACCGAATTGCCGGTGTCGTGCGCCACCTGGTAGGTGAAGTGCTCACTGCTGATCTTCTTCAGTGAGCGGTTCTTGATGATGTCGCGCGCCGACGGCAGCCCCGAGAACCAGACCTCGACGCTGTCGCCGGCCTTCGCACCCT
>JAZQRG010000581.1:0-5996 GCA_045629445.1 Mycetocola sp.
AATTGGACGCCGACCTGACGAATCCGGACTATTCCGGGCTCGTCCTGACCGACGAGGAGATCGCCGCAGGCGCGCACCGCACGTCCGTCGGCGGCGTCTGGGACTCCCATGGCAAGCACCAACTGGACTTCCTGATCTCGCGGGGTCTGAAGCCGCACCACAAGCTGATGGACATCGGCTGTGGCTCCTTCCGCCCCGGCCGGCACTTCATCGACTACCTCGACGCCGGGAACTACTACGGCATCGACGCCAACCACTCGGTGATGCAGGCCGGCTACGACAACGGGCTCACCGACGAGCAGCGCGCCAAGCTGCCGATCGAGAACCTGCGGGCCAACGACCGCTTCGACACCGACTTCGGCGTGACGTTCGACTACGCGATCGCCAACTCGGTCTTCACCCACGTCTCGCTGAACCACATCCGGCTGTGCATGTACCGGCTCGACAAGGTCATGGCGCCCGGCGGCTCCTTCTACGCCACGTACTTTGTGCGCAAGAAGTCCGTCCCGATCGACGCGGTCAAGCCGATCAAGCGCCGCAACAAGGGCTACTTCACCGAGAAGAACAACTACGTCTACTACCGCGAGGACCTGCGCTGGGCAGCCAAGTGGGGCGACTGGTCCCATGAGTACATCGGCGACTGGGGACACCCGGCCAACCAGCAGATGGTGAAGTACACCCAGCTCACGCCCGAGCAGCTCGAGCAGCGGCGCGTGGCCCGCGAGAAGGCCGCGAACCCCGGCCGCGTGCGGCGGATCGCGCGACGCATCGTCGGCTGACGCCCGGCCGGAGAGGCCCGTTGGCTGACCACTCGTGCCCAAAGGCCTAGCTGCGTATAGCGGGCTGTCAATGTTTATCTTTCCCTGGAATTTAGTGTTGATGATGCGGATGCGCAGTGCCCCCGCGGGCTTGATGGATGAGGATCAATTCAAATGGTTTCCGTAACGACCGATCCTGGGCCCGCCGGTCAGCCAGCGCTGACGAAGCACAGCCGTCGGCGTCCGGACATCCAGGCTATGAGGGCCATAGCTGCGTTGTTGGTAGTGGTCTTCCACCTTTGGCCGAATTGGCTCACTGGTGGGTACATCGGAGTCGATGTCTTTTTCGTGATCTCAGGATTCCTGATCACGTCACAATTGACGAGGGAAACAAAAGCTGGTGCTTCGGTGCGCCTGGCAGAATTTTGGGCACGTCGAGCAAGGCGGCTCCTCCCAGGCGCATTCCTCGTTCTAACATTCACTGCTTCGGCCACGTGGTTGTTGGTGCCCGAGGCGTACTTTGGGCGGTTCTTTCGCGGGATTGCGGCCTCGGCGCTCTACGTTGAGAACTGGTCGCTCGCCCATGACGCGGTCGATTATCTCGCGCAGGAGACCGCTCCCACGCCGACTCAGCACTACTGGACCCTGGCGGCAGAGGAACAGTTCTACATCGTCTGGCCGCTTCTATTCGTCCTCGCATTATGGATGTCGCGGTACCTCCGGCTCAATCGCGCGCACGCCATCACCGCCACGCTAACGGTCGCCACAGCGCTCAGTTTCGCCTATTCCCTCTATTACACGAGCACGAATCCCGAACGCGCATTCTTCGTGACTCCCACGCGCGCGTGGGAGTTCGGTGCGGGTGCGCTGCTCGCATTAGTTCCGCTCCACCGCATTGCTTGGCTTAACGGGATGCGTGGTGCGGTCCTCGCGTGGTCCGGCCTTGGGATCGTCTTGGCCTCCGGCTTTTGGTTCGACGGCGCGACGTCGATGCCGGGCTGGCCTGCGTTAGTAGTCGTGCTCGGTGCGACCGCTTTCATCGCGGGCGGACAGTCTGTCGCACCAATTACGCCAGGACACCTCCTCGATCTACGACCCGTCCAATACGCGGGAGACATTTCGTACGCCGTCTATTTGTGGCACTGGCCACTGATCGTGCTGATGCCGTACGCGACTGGGCATCCTAACGGAACCCGGTCCCTCGTGGGGATTCTCTTGCTAACCTTCATTCTCGCGGGCTTGTCGACGCGGTTCGTGGAGAACCCGATCCGGTATACGAAGGCGCCGCAACTGCGCAAGCCGTCCGTCACTTTGGCACTCGGTGTCGGGACCGCGGCAGTCATGGGTGCGGCCTGCATGCAAGTCGCCTACGCGGAGGAAACTCGTGCCCGTCAGGATCAGGTCGTGGCGGAGAACTTCGCGGAAAGTCCACCCCGGTGCGCGGGTGCGGCGTCTATTGATCCCGTAGAGACCTGCAGAAATCCTCAACTCGATCGCATCCTGGTGCCGTCGCTCGAAGCGGCAAGCAAAGATCGGCCAAAGGTGGAAGCCGCGAATTGCGCCTCACGCGAGCCTGACGAGGCGATCGTTCCATGCCGAGGCGGAGACTGGGACGATCCGACGGTGCCTAAGGTCGCCATCATTGGTGACTCACACGCTCGGATGTGGGCAACGGCTCTCCAGCGGCTCGCGGACGACGGCGTACTCGCTTGGGAGGGGTACTTCCAGTCCGGATGCCTGTGGGGAACGGATCCGCCACACCGCACAATTTACGGGCCGCAATGCGAATCGTTCAAGAAGCGGATGATCCCGATTCTTGAGCAGAATTCCCGCAGGTTTGATTTCGTTATGACGACTGGTCGGGTGTCCAAACTCGAGGGAACCCTTGATGATCGCGCCGCTGGGCTCGCCGAGGCGTGGGCAACGGTTACCACCCGTGGCGTGCCTGTCGTCGCCTTGAGCGACGTTCCCGAGATCGGCGATGCCACTGCCTGCTTGGTGAAGCATGACCGCAATAGCATGCAACTGTGTGATCGCAGCGCGTCAGGAGTGTTGACACGCCCGGATCCCTTTATGCGTGCTGTCGAGCTCGACAAGAACAGTTACGCGATAGATATGCATCCGTATTACTGTCTTCAGGATCGCTGCCCCGTTGTCATTGGCGGAGTAGTTGTCTACGCCGACAGCAATCACCTCACCGCGACGTATGTCAGCACACTCGCGCCGATTCTCAAACGTGAACTTGCCAAGTTAGACCTACTGTGACTTGGCGCGGGAAGCACGCGACAGTTCGCGTAGAGGCCCCAGATCCGGACCTTCGGCATCGGGTGCGCACCTGACACCGCCGACGCGAAACGATACCCAGCGATGGGAGCAAGCCGCGGCGGAAGCCGCAGTCCAGCCACTCCCTACGGCGTGACAAGTACTCGTCGGGATACGCATGGATAGTGAGCGGGATCGCATGCCCCCCAACCTGTTTCTAGTGCCGCCTGGATCCGACAGAGCCGGTTCTAGTCCTTTCAGTGCGCCAGTTGTTCTGCAGAGGTGAGGTTGTATTCAGGGATTCGGAGTTCCGAACGGGTTCGCCCGTTGCTCGATCTGCGCCTACCGTTGCTTCAGTGCGCGCCCCATGGCGTCTGACACCGGCCCGTACGCGATAGGTATGAGGCCAGCGACCAAGTGACGCGGCACGTCGGCCGGAACGTCGTCGCTGGGCCGCGCGGTGCAGTCGGCTTCGTAACACGGCGCCGAGGTCATCAGCATCAGCGAGTGTCCGTTGGCGGATGATTCGGGGCAACACGGCCTCGAGATCGACGCCGAGCGCTTAAACCCGTCGCAGGTCAGCCGTCAGAGGGCCGAATGTGTCGGATGCGTTGATGTCCGCGACGTTCTTCCGGTTGCAGTCGCTGTCCTTAACGAGGGCAATCCATCGGTCTCGTTGGGCGACGGCGGCGAGGGTCTCGTAGTCTGCGATGAACTGGCGAACCGACGACCAGCGGTCGTGCTCGGCCGAGAGAGTCTGGTGCGCCGAGAGTTCCGCGGCGGACTGCCGAAATACGCCAGCGCTTCTTTCCTCACGACAGAATCTCGGGGTGTGCACATCGAACGATCATTTTGCGGCCCACAACGTCGGCGCCTGAGTTGACCGCATCGTTAGAGGGACCGATCTCGAAGGCGCGTTCTATGAACTGAGCGTCTCAAGACAGGGAGTGCACGAACGTCCCCACAAGGCGCTGGATGGCTCGCTCGACTCCCGAATTCCAGAATTCCTTGGGAGTGCAAGGAAAGGCCTCCTGCCGGTCCCCATTGAAGAGGTGGCTACACGTGAGCGAACACACGCCCTTCGCGGGATCGATTCTGATCCATAGTTCTACGCTCGCCACGCCCTCGACGCTGCGCGGATCCGGATGAAGCCGAGGCGGGACCGCCGCATAGAAGTCCGCTAACTCGGCCTCATACATCACGACGGTGGCCGGCTCGGCGTAGACTTGTGCCCCGAAGTGGAACCCAAGACTTGCGAGAACTTCGCCGACCAAATCATCGACTCGACGCTGTAGTTCGTCTTGCTCGCTTTGCTGGGCGACGTCGCCAGCCTTGCGGCCTCTCCGTCTGAATAGGTGCACGCCAAATACTAACCGCTCTAGCGGACGCTAGAACAGGGCGATGCGTCAGATTTGCTCCCACTTCTGATCACTATTCCGCCGCGCCTAGCCCTAGAATCGCCACCCGGTAACGGAGTCGCGCGGCGTTCTCAGTCAAGAAGGCACCCGGAATCCCCAAGTTATTTCATTCGCAAGACTTTCATCCTCAGTCGCGGAATCCCAAATACCTTGGATGATCACAAATGAGCCGGGCGGCGGCGGGACGGGAAAATTCAATCGCCAACGCCCGTCGCTAAACGAGACCCTGCACTCGGGATCGAGGGCGTCTGGCCGAGGATCGACACAATCGAGGAGCGTCCGACCACCGGATTGCGGTACTCCCGTCGTCTTGTCCACTGCGCCGAAGTACTGCGCCACCAGCGTCTGAGGACGGCTCTCCGTATTCCAGGCGAGCACCGTAGGACGCCTCGCTGCAGTCTCAGTCCACTGCACCTTCTCGAAGGACCCGACTCGTTGTCCACGCCAGACGCCGCCAACCAGATCAATATCTTCACCGTCAGCTCGCGCGGATGCAGCCGCGACCGAGAGCAACGGGGGCACTTTCGGCGCTGGCGCAACGTTGATGAGGGACGCACCCGCGTCTCCTCCGTCATCGACCCCGCTGCGCTCCTCTACGGACGAACACGCGGACACCAGCACCGATACCAGGGCCAACGCGACAAACTCCCGTCGCTGCTGCTTGTGTCTCATCTCTGGAGTATTACAGGGTGCAGTTCTTCTTGATTTTGGCGTAGTTCACCGTTGTTGCTCGGAAGAGATCTCCATCCGCCCACTCTTTATGAACACTAATTCCGCGCCACTTTCGGTGCTTATTCGTGCAGTCTGCCCAGCGGGCACTCCGGCCGAGACTTGTTTCGTAGTCCTTCGTCGTGCTGCCACGGTGCTTTCCCATCTTTTGCCATCCCCACCAGCGCTTGCGCTGCAACTCAACTTTGACGCCGATCTTCGGTGCCATGAGCCGGCACGTAGTCGAGCCGTAGACCTTCGTGTGGTGGTAAGTGTCACGAGTAGTTGAGAGATGCGGGTTGTTGGTCCTACCGACGCATAGGTGAGGAGACGCCTTAATCGAACCCCCTGCACCCGCAGGCCTGACAACTGGAACTGGGTTACTCGGATCGAGATCAACCGGCGAGTCGATGGGAATGGCCGATCCCGAACCGTCCAGCTCAGCTGGGACAGAGCCAAAGTCAGCGGCGAGATCCTCGGCTCCGACTGAGTCCGCGACTGGGTCTGGATTCTCCTGGTCGTCGTCAGGCTCTGGGCTTTCCCCCGGGAGCGGCACCTCCTCATCCGCAGCTCGGAACCACCCTTGGACGCTCAGCCGGACGCGGACGGCTCCAGAAGTAGTGTTCGTGACAGCCACAGTTCCGTCGCCCGAAAGACCGACGATTGATGTAGATTGCTCCGCCATGCCGTTCCACGGCGTCTTCACTGCGATATTCGTCGTGCCGTTCGGCCCAGTTTCCGGGTTGTATACAGTGTGCGGCCCCCCGTTTTCTGGTCCAGATCTTGTGAGAATTCTTCGACAAGTGAGAGGACCGGTGTGAGTTCGACATGGCTGCAGCGAAGAGGTTGA
>JAZQRG010000582.1:0-3934 GCA_045629445.1 Mycetocola sp.
AGAGGCTGCGCTCGAGCCGTTCCCCGGCTGGGAGGCCTCGGGCTCCGCCCGGGTGGAGGAGGGCAATTCCGGTGACCGCCGGATCGTCGTTGACCTCTCGGTCCCTGATGGAGAGTTCACCGAAGTGTGGCTGATCGACCCCGACACATCGGGCCTCGTGAGCCTCGGTCTGCTCAGCGGGAACTCCGGCGTTTTCTCGCTTCCGGAGAACGTTGACCTCTCCCGTTACTCGGTGGTCGATGTCTCACGGGAGCCGGACGATGGCAACCCGGCGCACTCAGGGGACTCGATCGTGCGCGGGCAGCTCGACCGGTCCTGACCGCAGCGAGCGCCCGAGTCCGCCTACCGAAAGTCCTCCAACAGGCGGAGAATGGCGACATGGGCGACGAAGCGGTCGATCCGCCAGTTGAGCCGAGCGTTCCGCCAGGGGTGAGAGCGCAGCTACTCGCGACCGAGCACTGGGGCCTGCTCGCCGCTCGGGGTACCGCGCAAAGCGAGGTGCTTTCACGGATCGGAATCTTCCTGACCCTGGTATCCGCCGGACTCGTCAGCCTCGCTCTTGTCGGGCAGGCCACGGGATTCTCGGATGCCTTCATCGCCTTCGCAATCGGGGTCCTCGCCTTCATCGTTCTCGTCGGCCTGCTCACGCAGGTCCGGGTGATCAACATCGGCATGGAGGACCTCATGTACGTCGTGGCCATGAACCGACTCAGGGGGGCGTACGTTGAACTCGATCCAGGGGTGAGGCGGGTTCTCATGTCCTCCCCGTATGACGACTTTGCCGGGGTCCAGCAGACGTACTATTTCTTCTCGCCGAAGCGCAACCTGAGTCAGTTTCTCGGCAGCACGATGTTCTTCATCATCCTGATCAACACGGCGCTGCTCGGGCTCCTGGGCGCCGCCGTCACCATGGTCTTCACTGCATCGCTCGCGGGGGCTGCCAGCGTCGGTTCGTCAGCGGCGATTGTCTTCTTCATCCTGTGCTTCTGGTTGGGCAATCGGCACTATCGGGCCACCCTCGCTGCGCACCAGCCGGTTTTTCCCTCCCCGTCATCCCCATCCGACACGCCTCACTGACGTAAACTCGGCCCATCCACTCGCCAGCGGAAGGCACTGTATGTCACGGATTGTCGTTATCGGAGCAACGGGCCATGTCGGGGGTTATCTTGTTCCCCGCCTTGTCGAGGCGGGCCACGATGTCACGGCGGTGAGTCGCGGCATCCGCTCTCCGTATCGACAGGATCCCGCGTGGGGGCAGGTTCGTCGGATCGACCTCGATCGTGAAGCCGGTGACGCCGACGGAACGTTCGCCGGCGCGATCGCGGACCTCAACGCCGACGTGGTCGTCGACATGATGTGCTTCACAGAGGACTCCGCGAGGCAACTCGTGAATGCCCTGCAGGGCCGGGTGGGCCTGCTGGTGAGCTGTGGAACGATCTGGGTGCACGGTGCCGCCACAGCCGTTCCGACCCGGGAAACTGACGAGCGTCGTCCCTTCGGTGAGTACGGCGTGAACAAGGCTGCGATCGAGTCGTTCCTCCTCGGCCAGTCGGACGGCGGCGTTCCTGCGACGGTGCTTCACCCGGGACACATCACGGGCCCTGGTTGGCCGATGGTCAACGCGGAGGGCAATTTCGATCTGCGGGTCTGGGAGAGGATCGCTGCCGGGGAGCCGATAACCCTGCCGAACCTCGGCCTGGAGACGGTCCATCACGTGCACGCGGACGATGTCGCCCAGGCCTTCCAGCGAGCGATCGAGAGCCCTGAGATGGCGACGGGAAACAGCTACCACGTCGTCTCCGAGCGGGCGATGACTCTCCGCGGCATCGCCGAGACGGCCTCCGGCTGGTTCGGGCACGAGGCGCAGCTGGAATACGCGCCGTTGGAGCAATTCCTCAGTGGGCTCGACCCTGCTCACGCCGATGCGTCACGGGATCACATCACCCGCAGTCCATCGATGAGCATCGCTGCGGCAATCTCCGACCTCGGCTATGCGCCCCGCTACACCTCAGCGGCCGCGATTGCCGACGGTCTGAACTGGCTCATCGCCGACGGGCAGGTCGAAACGCACGGCAGGCCGCTGCGGGCTTAGACCGCGGGGCGTGAGCGGGATTAGCCGACTGCCTCGCCGGTCGGGTCGTCCGCTGTTGCATCGAAGAGGCGGTGGCCACCGAGAGGTTCACCGTCCCACTCTTCGACCCGCCAGCCGCCCTCAGGATCCCCGGTGACGATCACAACACCGGTGTTGGACAGCGGATGCTCCGCTGCATAGTCCCTGTCGATATTCGCGGCCCGTGCGCCGACCCAGGTGCGAATGGCGGCGCCGTGGCTGACGACCGCGGCGGTGCCGCTGATGGCGCGACAGGTGCCGTCGACGGCACCGTCGAACCTGCCGAAGAACTCATGGCCGTCGTATCCGCCCGGCATCTGCCTGGACAGGTCTCCGGCAACCCAGGAAAACACGGTCTCGATGTATGAGAGGTGTGACGCCTCGTCGCTGTGCCCCTCCAGGTCACCGGCACTGATCTCGTGGAGGCCATCGAGAACCCGGACATCGAGTCCCCGGTCGACCGAGAGGGGCTCCGCTGTGAGTTGCGTCCTCACGAGCGTAGAAGCGAACAGGCCTTCGATGTCCTCATCCGCGAGCGCACCCGGGACAGCCGTCGCCTGCTGGATGCCGAGGGCGGTCAATCCCGGCCCGGGATAGTCGGTGTCGAGCACGCCGCGCACGTTGGACGGCGTCTGGCCGTGGCGAATGAAGAGGATCCGCACAGGTTCCGCCTTTCGGGTGGGATGACGAGCCGCAAACCCGACCGTGAGAACCGAGTGAGTGGATATCCCAGTCTCGGTCGGCGGCGCCCTGCGATGCAAGTGAGGAGCACGATCCGGCGAAATATCCACTGCGGCGTTCGATTCCTTGGCGTGTCGCGCTCAACGTGTCTATGCTCCTTAACATTCGAACATAGCTACGATCTGGGAGGTCAGAATGAACAGCGTGAGGGATCGAGTCGCGACGGTATGGACCGATGGTGAGCGGCCATTGCGAATGTTCTGGCAAGACAAGCGGTGGCGGGTTTCTGACACTCCGACCGGGATCTACGGCGAGCCCGATTTCTCCCATCCACTGCTCACGCATTCACCGGTCGTTCGCATCGGCTGGAGGTTCCAGGTGACCGACGACGATGGCGAATCGCTGGTTGTCGACGCTCTTCAGGAGAACGGCGGGTGGGTTATCGCGAAAACCTACCGGTAACCAAGGACAATGGGGGTGTGCCCATCTCCCTCCCAACGCCGCGGTGCGGCGGTATCGCTGGTCGACCGGAGTGAGCGAGGCAACGGATGCCGCAGCCGAGCGGCTGTCGCCGGAGTCGGCCCGAGAGCGCATCAAGGATGCGGCGGCCCGGGCAAACGACGACCGCAGGGTGCGCATAGCGGCTCGGGTCGGGCTGATCGCGAACGGCGTCATTCACATTCTCATCGGCGGCATCGCCATCGGGATCGCGTGGGGTGCGCAGGGCGACGCAGACCAGTCGGGTGCGCTTACCGCCGTCGCATCAACGCCCGGTGGTGGAATTCTGCTCTGGATCGCATCCGTGTCATTTATGGGACTCGCGGTTCTGCAGGGCAGCGAGGCAGCCCGAGTGTTCTCGGTCCATCGCAAACTCGTGATCCTTCGTCGCTTGACGAATGTCGCAAAGGGTGTGGGGTATGCCGGCATCGGCGTGGTCACCGCTGTATACGCCCTCGGGAGCAGACACGACGGATCTGAGACGTCGCAGTCGATCAGCGCCAACCTGCTCAACACTCCCGGCGGAGACTTCGCGCTCGCCCTGGTCGGGATCATCGTCGGCACAGTCGGTGGCACGCTGGTGTTTCGCGGACTGTCCCGCAATTTCCGCGAAGAACTCGAGCCGCCCGATGGGGCTCGATCGCA
>JAZQRG010000583.1:0-7251 GCA_045629445.1 Mycetocola sp.
CCGCACCGGATGCCGCATCGATCGTCGGTGTGACGTCGATCGCCGGCCACGTGGCATACGAGGGTGGCGGCGGTTACAACGCGTCGAAGTTCGCCGAGCGGGCCCTGTTCGAGGTGCTGCGCCTCGAGCTCGCCGGTGAACCGATCCGGGTGATCGAGGTTGCACCGGGAATGGTGCACACCGAAGAGTTCTCCCTCGTGCGTTTTGGCGGTGATCAGGCCCGCGCCGATGCGGTCTACGACAACGTGCCAGACCCGCTCGTTGCGGACGATATCGCCGAGGCGATCGTGCACGCCGTCGAGCTGCCCGCGCGGGTGAACATCGACTCGATCACCGTGAAGCCGGTCGCCCAGGCCGCTCCGCACAAGGTCATCCGGGGCGAGTTGAGGATGAAGCAGGCTTAGTTCCGCGTGCTAGCGTTCCGGAATGACCAACACTGACGGGCCACTGGCCGGCGGAAACATGAACGCCGTGACCCGCATCGGCGACACTGTCCAGCGCACGGCTGGACCGTGGACTCCGACGGTGCACCGGTACCTGCGGTACCTCGAGCGCAACGGTATCGACTGGGCGCCGAAGCCCGTTCGGGCCGACGGTGAGAGGGAGATTCTCAGCTACATCGACGGCGATGTGCCGCTCTACCCGCTTCCCACCTGGGTGTGGGATGACGCCGTGCTCGTCGACGGTGCGAAGCGGCTGCGACAGCTGCACGACGCGTCGATCGGCTTCGGCGTGGATACGGCGATTTGGCAATCACCGACCAAGGTGCCTGCCGAGGTGGTGTGCCATAACGACTTCGCCCCGCACAACCTGGCGTTCGCGCTCGACGGCTCCATCGTTGGCGCGATTGACTTCGACATGTGCTCGCCAGGGCCGAGAATCTGGGACCTGGCCTATTTCGCCACCCGTACATGCCCGTTGACCCAGAGTCCGCCCGAAGGGGCACCCGGGCCGGAAGATGCACGCCGTCGGATCGAGTTGATGCTCGATGCGTACGGCTCGGATGCCACGTGGCGCGACATCGTGCGCGTTGCGGCCACGCGGCTGTGGGACCTCGCCGAAATGTCGGTCGAGAAAGCCGATGAGCTGTTCAAGCCCGAGTTGAGGGCCGAAGCCGTCGCGTACGAGCGCGATGCCGAGTACCTGGCATCGGTTCTCCGGGCGTCGGGGCCTGCCGACCGGCATCGTTCACCGGGCGGCAGGCAGCCGGCCTAGGAGTGCGTGATGCCGTAAACCGGTCCATCTGAGGCGAGCAGGGCGCGGAGCCTGGTCGCGGCACCGTCGGTGTGCTCGATGAGCTGGTTGGCGGCGCGGAGCACGACGGGGTCGGCCCCGCCGAGGTAGAGCGAGCCGAGCACCCACGCGTCCAACTCGACGTCGACGGGGGCAGCGTCAGCGCGCTCGACGTGCACCGTGCCATCCGTCACCGAGAGGCGGAACACGCCCGCCGCGAAGCCGAGCTCATCGACGACACGGAGAACGATGTCACCGTCAGTGAAGTACGGTCGGGCCTCGAACGCGGCGATCGGGTCGAGAATACGCAGCCAGACCCAGTCTTCCTGACCGGTCACGGTAACGACCCGCGGGTCGACGAGTGCCCAGGTGAGCGGGTTATCGAGTCGACCGGCTCGCCAGCTGACGGTGTCACACAGTTCGATCGACGCGAGGTAGTACCAGAGGCCGAGGTAGGCGTTGTCGTTGGCCGCGACGAGGTCGACGACCTCGACCGAGCGGGAATTCGTCGCGTGGCCGGTGAACTTGTATGAAACGTAACCGTCGATCTCGCCGGCGTCGTCGTAGTGCAGCGCAGCGCGGATGGCGCGATTCTCGTCTGTGTCCTCGTCTGGCTGGCCCGAAATGCGACCCCAGATGCCGACGTGCCGGCCGACGGACCCGGTCTGGCTCGCGTGGAATCGCTCGAAGATCGCCGGAGCGAGCTCTTCGAGGTCGCGTGCGTCGACCCATTCGGCGTTTCCCGTCGGGGTCGTCAGCATGCGGAAGCGGGCGTCGGTGTGAACAGTGATGCCGTTCGCCCAGGTGGCGGGACCAAATCCGAACCGGCGGTAGATCGTTGCTTCGGATGCCGTGAGTGCGGCGATCGCGAGGCCAGCCTCGTGCGCGCGGGTGAGGCTGTCGGTCATCATCCGGCGGAGCAGGCCTTTGCGGCGGTGTGTTGGCCTGACGGTGACCGATGAGATCAGGTGGGCGGGAAGCAGGCGACCCGAGCCGACGTTCACCGTCTTTTCGAACGACGCGAATGTGGCTACCGGGTACTCCGCGGGGAGCGAGGACGCTCGACGGGTCGCGGGGTATGCACCGGTGAGGACCTGGTTGTCTTTCCGCATGCGGACCGCCGCACGCGAGACGGCGTCATCGGTCATGCGCGGGGCGTGGAAGCCCTGGTTCTCAACCTGTATCCAGCCGGCCGTCTCGGGAAAGTTGTCATCCGTTGGGGTGGCCGCTTCGAAGATGCGGAGTTCGTAGTCCTTCTCGTGTTTACTCACCGGTTAACCGTACCAACGGTGTTTGGGGCGGGGCTGTGGACGGTACCGTGAATGCATGACCTCTGCGGCACCGACCAAATCCCAAGCACCCGTTCCTGACCGTGAGGTCCTCACCTGGGACGAGTTCGGTTCGGCGTCCCGCGACCTCGCTGGAACGGTGCTCGCGTCGGGATTCACTCCGGACATCGTCGTTGCGATCGCCCGTGGTGGCCTTCTGCTGGCTGGCTCGATCTCCTATGCGCTCGGGACCAAGAACTGCGGCAGCATCAACGTCGAGTTCTACACCGGCGTCGACGAGCGGCTGCCGGAACCGGTGCTGCTTCCACCGCTCCTCGACGCCCCGGCGTTGCTCGGCCAGAACGTGCTCCTCGTCGATGATGTCTCCGACTCGGGTCGTACCCTCGCCATGGTCGTTGACCTGCTGCGGGGTCACGGCGCCACGGTGCAGACCGTCACGCTCTACTCCAAGCCGCGAACCGTGCTTGAGCCGGACTTTGTCTGGCGCAGGACCGACAAGTGGATCACCTTCCCGTGGTCGGCGCTGCCGCCGGTGACCGTCGACGCACCGTAGGCTCGACGTATGAGTGTGCACCTGGTTGGCGGCGGTTGGTCCGATTCGATGAGCCCGGCGGTCTATGAGCTGTTCGTGGCCGAGGCTGCCGAGCGTGCGGCATCCGAATCCTTTGATGGAGCGCCCCGCATCGCGGTTATCGTCGTCCGCGACGGCGACGGTGATGACCACGCGGCTCAACTGATCGAGGCGGCATCCCGCGCCGGAGAATTCGAGCCGGTCATCACCTCGGTTGGCTACGGAGAGACGGCCGCACCGGTTGCACTCGCCGGAGTGCACGGCATCCTCATCGGCGGTGGGCTCACCCCCGCCTATCTCGCGAGTCTCGCGCCGATCTTCGGAGAGATCCGTCGGCTTGTTGCCTCCGGACTCCCTTACCTTGGGTTCTCGGCGGGCGCATCGATCGCGTCCGAACGTGCCGTCGTCGGTGGCTGGCGCATCGGTGGTGTCGAGGTGAGCCCTGAAACGGGTTCGGAACACCTCGACGAGGTCACCGTCGAAAACGGCATCGGGCTGCTCGACATCTCCGTCGACGTTCACGCCGTGCAGTGGGGCAACCTCTCCCGACTCATCGCCGCGACCGAGGCCGGTCTGGTTGACGGCGGTGTCGCCATTGACGAGAACACCGCCTTCGTCGTTGGTGAGGGCGCCCTCCGGGTTGTCGGTGCCGGAAGTGTCTGGCAGGTCCTGGCTACGGACGCGGGGGTTCGCGTCTCGTCGCTCGCCGCGGGATGACGTTTGACCTCGCCGAACTGGCGGCACAGGGGGCGATCGACGAGAGCTGGGCTGCTGCGCTGGCTCCCGTGCAGCCTGAGCTGTCTGCACTGGCTGAGTTTCTTGACGGTGAGATCGAGGCGGGGCGGAGTTACCTTCCCGCTCCGGAGAACGTGCTGCGGGCGTTCCGCACGCCACTGGCCGATATCCGGGTACTGATCGTCGGGCAGGACCCGTACCCGACACCGGGGCACGCCATCGGGCTCGCCTTCGCGGTTGACCCGCACGTCCGGCCGCTTCCACGGAGTCTGGTCAACATCTACCGGGAACTGAACGACGATCTCGGGATCGCGCCGGCGGCATCCGGAGATCTCAGCCCGTGGACAGACCGTGGTGTGATGCTCCTCAATCGCGTGCTCACGGTGTCGCCCGGTGATGCGGGTTCACATCGGCGGAAAGGGTGGGAAGCCGTCACCGAGTGTGCGATCTCGGCGATTGCCGCGCGGGACACTCCGCTCGTCTCGATCCTGTGGGGTAAGGACGCGCAGGCTCTCGCTCCGCTGCTCGGGGAAAGCCCACGTGTGGAGAGCGTCCACCCGAGCCCGTTGTCGGCATCGCGTGGCTTCTTCGGGTCACGGCCGTTCTCCCGCACCAACGCCCTGCTGGTCGAACAGGGTGCCGAGCCGATCGACTGGAAGCTGGACTCGACCACGCTGTGGTGACGCCGTCGCGCCACGAAACATGATCGGCACATCCGTCATCTACTCTTGAGACGTGCTTGAAGAGGAATATCAACCCCGCCGAAAGTTGCCGCCGCACCTGCGCAAGAAGCCGGAGCCGGAGACGCCCTTCAGCTACACGATTCGCGAGGCGCGGCCGGAAGATCTGCCCCACATTCGGGAGATCTATAACTACTACGTGGCCAACAGCGTCGTGACCTTTGACGAAGACAAGATGTCGCTCGCGAAGTGGAAGTCGAAGTTCGCGCACCTCACGAAGCTCGGCCTGCCGTTCATCGTTGCGGAGTCACCGAACGGTGTGATCCTGGGCTACGCGTTGGTGTCGCCGTGGAAAGACAAGCGGGCGTACCGGTTCACCGTCGAGAACTCGATCTATCTCGGACCGGCGTCGACGGGCAAAGGGCTCGGCCGCGTGCTACTCGGCGAACTGATCGAGCGATCGAAGCAGGCGGGGTTGAAAGAGATCCTCGCGGTCATCAGCGACAAGGGCGCTGAAGGCTCGATCGCCCTGCACGAATCGTTCGGCTTTGTGGAGATCGGCCGCATGGGCAGGGTTGGCTACAAGTTCGAGCGCTGGCTCGGCACTGTGCTGCTGCAGAAGTCGCTCAAGTGAACGGCGGGCCTGCGGAAGAGCAATCGCATTCCGTGCCAATCGAGAGGCCGTCGCGAAGCACAGCGCTTCGGGCGTACGCGGGGGAGATCCACGCGGAACCGGATGCCGTTTTCACGGCTCTTGAACACCGGTTGCGGCAGAGCACGGAGAACGCGGCACTCGCCGTCGACCCGGAGTCGCGGTTCATCGCGGTGCAGGGGAACTGGTGGTATCGCGCGGAATACCGGGTGGTGGCATCCGAGAATGGTGCACGCATCGAGCACGAGGTGCTCAATGTTGCGCCGAGTTTTCACTGGGCGGGGCCGCTCGCCGGGCGCCGGGCGCTCGCGGAGTCGCCGGCCGCGTTCGGTGCGTTGCTGACCGGGCTGGCTGCCGAACTCGAGCACTGACTGCGTCGCTGAGTCGCTGTCGCGCTCACCTGTCGCTAATGCACGGCAAACGCGCCGCAGCCGTGCATACGCGACAACTGAACGACACGACCCCGTCCGTCGCGCGCTCACCTGTCGCTAATGCACGGCAGACGCGCCGCAACCGTGCATTAGCGACAACCGAACGCAGCTTCCCCGGAAGGCGACCACGAAAACACGCGCGTATGCGGCGGTCCACACACGCCGACGAGGGCCGGTGAAGCTGTCGCCCCACCGGCCCCCGTCGGTCGTGATCCCGCTCAGCCCTTAGGTGTCGCCCGGCTGAGGATGAAGTAACCGGCGAGAGCGGCAATGACCGTCGGAACGAGCATCCAGGCGACCACTCCCTGAGGTCCGGCGGCGACGAACCATTCGCCGACGAGCGGCCAGCTCTGCGTCAGCGTGATCAGGGCGACCGCGCCGACGATCAGGATGGTGGTGATAGCGCCTGCCACGAGCAGGCCGTTCGTGCGCCACCTCATGAAGATCGCGCCGCTGACCGTACCCATGAAGGCGAAGAACAGCATGGCAACGGTGAAGATAAACAGTCGCTGCCAAACCGGCCCAGACCCGAAGTACACCGAGGTGAACATGTGGCCGCCGATGCCCCAGCCGTTCGTCCACTCTTCGAGGTAGGAGAGCACCGTGAGGATGATGCCGTACGAGAACGAGAGCAGAACGAAGGCGAGCGTCGAGCCGAGGTAGAACTCGCGTCGGGTAAGGCTCAGGCCGAGGGCGTATGCGAACGTCATGTTCATGGCCCCGACGCCGATGACGAGCATGTACACGAAGATGTAGAACGATGCGCCGCTCCACTGGGTACCGTCGAGTGCGTCCTGACGGTCACCGCCGGTCACGCTCGCGGCAATGATCCACCAGATGATCATGTTGATCAGCCAGATGAAGCCCAGGATCATGAGCGGGATCCAGTACACCGTCCATTTGTTGATGAGGTTCAGCCGGGCTGCGTTCCAGATTCGGCTCATGCGATGTGGGTCGGTGACTTCGGTCGCGTTCGGGGTCGTCAGAGGCGTTGCCGCCTGTCGCCCCTGGGCCTGTTGTGTCGATGGTGATGTCATGACTGGATCTCGAATTCCTTCTCGGTGACGTTGGTGCGTCGAACGATGAGTTGCTGGAGAGAGACGGGTGAGAGCTCGAGGCCTGCGGCTGCAGCTTCTCGTCGCTCGTCGGCGGTGAGCTTGCCGACGGTAACGGATGCCAGGCCGCCGATGCCCTCGCGGGAAAGCACTTCGCGATCCGCGACGAACGACTCGACTGCACCCCTCATGCCAACGACGGTGGTCGCTGAACCGCGCAACTCTTCTGCTGGTTCATCGATGAGGATTGACCCCTGGTCGATGACGAGGACGTGTTCGAGGAGCTGGGACACCTCGTCGATCAAGTGGGTGGAGAGAACCACGGTCCGCGGGTGTTCGGCGTAATCCTCGAGGAGGCGGTCGTAGAAGAGCTGGCGGGCGACAGCATCCAGGCCGAGGTACGGTTCGTCGAAGAAGGTGAGCGGTGCACGTGACGCGAGCCCGACGATCACGCCGACCGCGGAGAGCTGTCCGCGGGAGAGCTTCTTGATACGGCGATCGACGGGGAGACGGAACTCCTCGACGAGCTGCGCGGCGAAGTCGGCATCCCAGTTCTCGAAAAACCAGGGGGCGCTCGCGAACACGTGCTTGGCCTGGAAGTCATC
>JAZQRG010000584.1:0-1952 GCA_045629445.1 Mycetocola sp.
GACCCGACCGCTCGGTCGCACCGGCAGTTCCTCGGCGGGCAGCTCGCCGTTCGCCTCGAGCAGGCGCCCGAGCCGCTCCGCACGCACACCGAACAGGATTTCGCGCACGAGCGCCCACACGCCGATGACCGGCAGCACAAGAAGCGCAACGCCGATGACGACAGCGACGGGCTCGCCCGTCGCGATGAAGACGAAGGCACGCTGGCCGACGATCACGAGGTACAGCGCGAGCAGCGCTGCCATGACGACGACGCCGATGCGAGTGGTCACGAGCGCGAAATTCCGAGGTCGATGATGTTCTCGAGCCCGACGGTCAGACCGGTGGCGGACCGTGCCGCGTCGAGCGCGATCAGGATGCCCTGTTCGTACGAACTCGGGTCGATCGTGTTGTGGGTGATCGTGAGAGTCTCCCCCGTGCCGCCGAAGATGACCTCCTGGCGCGCGACGAGTCCATTCAGCCGCAGGCTGTGGATCGGGATGCTGGACACCTGCTGTCCGCGAGCCCGCTGGTCGACGTGTGGGGCGAGCACCGGTCCGAGACCGGTTCGTGCTTCACCGATGAGTTCAGCCGTGCGCACCGCGGTGCCGCTCGGCGAGTCGACCTTCGTTGACCGGTGAGCCTCGACGATCTCGATCGAGTCAAAGAACCGGCCGGCGATCGTTGCGAGCGTCGTGCCGAGCACTGAGCCGAGCGAGAAGTTCGGGATGACGACGACACCGTTCTCGCTGTCGGCAAGCTGTGTGCGCAGGGTGGCGAGCCGGTCAGCCGACCAGCCGGAGGTGCCGACGAGCACGTGAATGCCCTGTCGGAGTGCGTGGGTGACGACCGACCCGCTGACGGCGGGCGCAGTGACATCAACGACGAGATCTGCATCGTTCATCTCGTCGAGGGAACTCGCTGATCCGAGCTTTGCGGTCACCTCAAAGCTCTCAGACTCATCGATAAGCCGGCAGAACAGCTGCCCCATTTTGCCGCTCGCGCCGACGACAGCCACTCTCGTTACCATGCTGCCAATCTACAAGATCGCCGCTGGGAGCCCGCACGACGTGCGGGCCCTCAGCGCCCGCCGCAACCCGGATCGGTCCGTAAACTGATGCGGTGCTTACGTTTGACAGCGTCCCCGTGACCGATCCTCTTGCTACCGAGCTCCTCACCGAGTACTTCACCGCCCGCGAGATGGGCTTCGTCGGCGGCGACTACGTGGTGAACTTCCCAAGTCCCGACCGCTTCGTTCCTCCGGTCGGCGACTTCGTGATCGCGCGGTACGAGGGGCGCGCTGTCGGATGCGGCGGCATCCGTTCGCTGTCACCGACACGTTTCGAGGTCAAGCACCTCTACCTGCGGCCCGAGTCACGCGGACGCGGATGGGGCAAGCAACTGCTCGCCGAGCTCGAGAACCGTGCAGCCGGTTTCGGCGCGACCGAGGTCGTACTCGACACGAATGCGTCACTCGCGGCAGCGGGTGGCCTGTACCAGTCGGCCGGATACTCGTCGATCGAGCCGTACAACGACAACCCCAACGCGACGAACTGGTACGGGAAGGCCCTCGCGACTCAGCCCGCTGACGCCGGAAAGACCGACGCGAACACCGCAACCGACGCCCAGTAACGCGCGCCGCTCAGGCTAGACCGGCAGCGGCTCCGGCAGGCCCGTGCGCATCTCGACCGGCAGGTGCCCGAGGTCGTTGTGCGTGAGCAGCGTCCACGGCCGACCCGGCTTCCTCTGGATGATCGTGAGTCCGCAGTGCGCCTGGTCGAGCGTCATCCAGCGCCAGTCCGGGGCACCGAGAACCTCGCGCACGAACCACGCGATGACGAAGTTGTGGGTGATCAGGACATCGTGGCGATCGCCCTTGCGCGGTGCCAGGAACTCCGAGACGGCATCCGCCATCTGTGCGGTTCCCGCCACGATCTCCGCCTCGGTCACCGCGCCGAAGAACGGCTCGTACGCC
>JAZQRG010000585.1:0-2113 GCA_045629445.1 Mycetocola sp.
ACGAAGAGCCAGCCGCCAGACATCGCTGAGCCGGAGATGCCATCGCGGGACGGTCGGATGTCCGCCCCGGTGCGGCGCGCGTGCCGCATAACGACGACGAGATAGACCGCCGCCATGCCCCACTGGGCGACGACCGTGCCGATCGCCGAGCCAGCGATGCCGAGCCCGAGCAGGTAGATGAAGACGAAGTTGAGCGCGATGTTGGCCGCGAACCCGACACCAGCGACGTAGAGGGGTGTCCTCGTGTCCTGCAGTCCGCGGAGCAGGCCGGTCGCGGCGAAGACGAGCAGCATCGCCGGGATGCCGGCCATCGATATCGAGAGATAAACGGATGCCTGCTGCGTGACATCCGTCGACGCACCGAACCACGAGACGAGGAGTGGCGTCGCGGCGACACCGGCGACACCGAGCAGCGCGCCCAGCCCGAGCGAGAGCCAGAGACCGTCGATGCCGACGGACACCGCGCCGCGCTCGTCCCCAGCACCGAGGCGGCGTGCAACGGCGGGCGTGGTCGCGTATGCGAGGAAGACCATGAGGCCGATGATCGTCTGCAGCACGGCGCCGGCGAGGCCGAGGCCAGCGAGCGGAGTGACACCGAGGTGGCCGATCATGGTCGAGTCGGCGAGCAGGAAGAGTGGTTCGGCGACGAACGCTCCGAGTGCGGGAACCGCGAGGCGCAGGATGTCACGGGCGACCAATCTCACTGTTTGAGCCTACGGGAGGCGGCGGAGTGCGCTGCTCGGCCAGAAACGGCTCTTCGTGGTGCCGATGTGCGCCGCTCGGCCAGAAACGGTCGCAGTTTGAGTGATTGAGTCGCCGTTTGTGTCCGAGGAGCGCAACGAGCGACTGTGCGCTGCCGCGTGCCGGTGTCGGCCGACGTAGTCTGGGCAACAAGGGCTGGCTCCCGAGCCTGGCCGTAGGAAGGTGCCCATCATGGATCTCGACGACCTGCTTCGCGCGCTCAACGCCGGCGAAATCATCACCGGCAATTCGCCGCTGCATCGGGTGATGCACGACGTCAGCCAGGAAGCGCTGCGCATCACCGCTGAGCTCAACGGCAGCTATCACGAGCCCAAGGGGGTTCGGGCGCTTCTCTCGGCCCTGACCGGACGGCCCGTAGCCGCTGGCGTCACGGTTTTCCCGCCGTTCTCCTCCGACTTCGGCAAGAACATCGTGCTCGGCGACAGGATCTTCATCAACAGTGGATGCCGCTTCCAGGACCAGGGCGGAATCACCATTGGCGACGACTGCCTGATCGGGCACAATGCTGTGTTGGCGACGCTCAATCACGACCTCGACCCGACCCGTCGACCCGACCTGCATCCTTCGCCCATCCGGATCGGGAAGAACGTCTGGCTCGGGGCGAACGTCACCGTTCTGCCCGGCGTCACCATCGGTGACAACGCCGTCGTCGGGGCTGCGTCCGTTGTGACCCGCGACGTGCCCGAAAACGCCGTTGTCGTCGGCTCGCCGGCTCGGGTGGTTCGGACCGTTCCCGGTTCGTAATTGTCACCCGGATTGTGCAACTGAGGCGCATGCTCGCCGCCGGGGCTTTCGCTCGTCCGGGCTCTCGTCGTATCCTCGCCGACATGATCGGAGAATTTCGAAGTGTCGTGCTCGACTGCCCTGACGCGCGCGCCCTCGCCGCCTTCTACGAGGAACTCCTCGGCATGGATCGCATCATCGACCGTGACGACTGGGTCGCCCTGCAGAAACCCGATGGCGGACCCCGGGTGTCATTTCAGCAGATCGAGAATTACACCCCGCCGCAGTGGCCGGGCCAGCTTGTTCCGCAGCAGCTGCATATCGATGTGACCGTCGACGACATGGACGCGGCCGAAGCGAAGGTGCTCGCGAACGGCGCGACGGATGCCGGCTACCGCGAAGACGACTTCCGGGTATTCCTTGACCCAGCGGGCCACCCGTTCTGCCTCGTTGAAGCCTGAGTCGCGCACCTCTTAACAACCGCCGCCGCGAGGCGTAGTGTCCGCTGCATGAGCACCGTGATCCAGACGCGTGGTCTCCGCAAAGAGTTCGGGCGGGTACGCGCCCTCGATGGTCTCGACCTCGAGGTTGATGCGGGCGAGATCCACGGATTCCTCGGCCCGAACGG
>JAZQRG010000586.1:0-7127 GCA_045629445.1 Mycetocola sp.
TGACCCGCTCAGTCAGGTTGGCTCGAAGTACTTCGGTTACTTCGCACCGACGGTGCCGTCGGGCACGGTGCCGACCCCGACCCCGACCCCGACTCCGACCCCGACTCCGACTCCGACTCCGACTCCGACCCCGACACCGACCCCCACTCCGACCCCCACACCAGACACGACGAAACCGCGCGTGATTATCACTGCACCGGCGTCAGGCGTTACGGTGTCGGGACCTGTCGCGGTACGCGCATTGGCGAGTGACAACGCCGGCGTGACCGGGGTCACCTTCTGGGTCGGCACCATAAAGATCGCCACGGGGGTGCAAGTGTCGCCGGGCGTCTGGGAGGCCACGATCGCCTCAACCGGTTATCCGAACGGCGCCTACAAGGCGACGGCGAAGGCGACGGATGCCAGCGGCAACGTCGGCGTGAGCGCTGCCGTGTCGTTCAGGGTCGCCAACTGACAGAGCAGTCGCTGCCCGTTCACGCGGCATTCGTTGCGTGGACACAATGGGTCCAACCCGCAGTTGCTCGGACAGAAACGGCTACACCTCGCCCTGAAGTCTCGCCCTTTTTGGCCGAGCAGCGCCTGAACGACCGTTTGCGTCCGAGCAACGCGGCCGCGCCTGGGACGCGCACTAAACTGGCGCCGTGGCAAAACTCTACTTCCGCTACGGAGCGATGAACTCGGGCAAGAGCACTGCCCTCCTGCAGGCGGCGTTCAACTATGAGGAGCGCGGCCATGAGGTCCTCCTCGCCAAGCCCGCTATCGACACCAAGGGCAACAACAACATCGAGAGTCGACTCGGTGTCGCGCGAGGCGTCGACTTCATCATCGAACCGGATGCCGACGCGTACGCCCTCTTCGTCGACCATCGCGCTCGGTCACTTGCGGAGACGAACACCGACATTTCGTGTCTTCTCGTCGATGAGGCGCAGTTCCTCACCGACTCGCAGGTGGATGACCTCTTGCGGATCGCGCTGCTCGAGGGCGTACCGGTGATGGCATACGGCATCCGTACCGATTTTCAGACGATGGCGTTCCCGGGAAGCCGGCGCCTGCTCGAGGTTGCGCACAGCCTCGAGGAGCTCAAGACGATCTGCCGCTGTGGCCGCAAGGCGATCTTCAACGGCCGCCGCGTCGGCGACAGGTTCATCTTCTCCGGCGACCAGGTCGCGATCGACGGTGTCGAGGTCGAGTACGAGTCGCTGTGCGGTGCCTGCTACCTGCAGGAGTCCGGCGGAAAGCTCGCCCCGCGGCCGTCCCGGTAGCGCCCGCGTGTTAGGCGTGCACCTTCGATGGTGACGCGCCGCCTTCGGTGAACGTTGGCTTCTTGCCGCGCATCCGACCGATCAGCAGCACGATTCCGACGATGAGAAGACCGACAGCAAGACCAACGATCGCTGAAACCGTGGTGTCGCCGATCCAGACCACGACGCCGCCGAGCGGTTCGAGGAGGTGCTCGATGCCGTGGATGAAGTCCCCGAGGAATTTCAGGCCGACCTCGCTGAGGTTCACGAGCAGGAGGTGGCCTCCGACCCAGAGCATCGCGACAGTGCCGACGACACTGATGACGCGGAAGACCGCTGGCATTGAGCGGACAACCCGCACACCCGTGTGCCGAACGCGTCGGTTGTCGTTTTTGACCATGCTCAGGCCTATGTCGTCGATCTTCACGAGAAGAGCGACGGCGCCGTAGACAATTCCAGTCATCAGGAGCGCAATCACCGCGAGAACGACGAGGGTCATCCAGAACCCCATGCCCTGGTCCAGGCTTGCGAGTGAGATCAGCATGATCTCGGTGGAGAGGATGAGGTCGGTGCGCACGGCGCCCGCGACCAGTTTCTTCTCGTCACGTGCGTCCTCGTCCACCTCGGCGTGGTGAAGGCCGAACCACTCGAGGACCTTCTCTGCGCCTTCGAAGCACAGGTAGGCCCCGCCGATGATGAGCAGGTACGGCAGCACCCAGGGGGCGAACGCCGTGAGCAGGAGCGCGATCGGGATAATGATGAGGAACTTGTTGCCCAGCGAGCCGAGTGCGATCCTGCCGACGACGGGCAGTTCGCGCGCGGGAGTGAGACCCTGGACGAACTGCGGGGTCACGGCGGCGTCGTCGATGACAACGCCGGCGGTCTTTGCCGATGCCTTCATGGCGGCGCTCAAAATGTCATCAACAACGGCGAGCAAACCAACCGACATGTGTCTCCTTTTTATCTGCGGGAGAACAACTGTATCGACCTGCGCGTGCAATCGACTGTGCGCGGCGGGCTGTATTTCATCCCGCTCGGCAAGCGGCGCCGGAATGCGCTCGCGGGCCGCGACTCATTCGTCAGGGCGTGAGCCGTGATTTCGTCGGCGAGATCACGAGTTCGTTGATGCACACGTGTGCGGGGCTGTCGAGGACGAATTGCACCGCTCGAGCGATATCGGCGGGGGAGAGCATGCTCTCGCGCTCCGACTCGCCAGGGACCCGTGGCCGCATCGCCAGGAAATCGGTGTCGACGTCGCCGGGGCAGAGATGGCATGCCCGCACCCCGTTGACGTTCTCCTGCGCGTTGAGGGTCTCCGCGAGTGACCCGAGAGCCGACTTGCTCGCGCTGTACGCGACTCCGGCGTCGGGCGAGAATCGCCAGCCCGAATACGAGGACACGAGAACAACAACGCCGTTGGAACGCGCGCGCATGCCGGGCAGCACCGCAGAGATGACGCTGGCTGCACCGATCAGGTTCGTCTGCACGATCGCGCTGAAGTCGTTCATGGACTGGTCGCGCCAGTAGCGGCGGGGCGCGTTGAGGCCGGCCGAAAGGACGAGGTGGCTGACGGGGCCGAGTTCCCGCTCGATGAGACCGGCAGCGGCACCGACCTCGGTGTCACTGGTGGCATCCATCGGCACAACGAGTGCCTGCCCGCCCGCGTTGCGGACGATCGACGCCGTCTCCTCGAGTGCGTCGGCCCTGCGCCCGCTGAGTGCGACCAGGTAGCCAGCACGTGCTGCTGACTCGGCGACGGCTCGGCCCATGCCGCTTCCGGCGCCGGTGATCCACACGACGTTCGAGCGGGCGGTCACGGTGTTGCTCTCCGGCACGGTTCTCCTCTTTCCCGGGCGCACCGGTTCGGCCTGTGGCTCTTCGAACGGTGCGAGCTAGAATCGCCTCGAAGTATACGTCCGAACTCTTGCCCAGCCAGCCCTTCCTTGAAATGGACATCATCATGGACCTTGACCTGCAGGGCAAAGTCGTGGTGATCACCGGTGCAGCGAACGGCATCGGCCGGGTCATCGCCGAGACCTTCGCTCAGGCTGGCGCGATCGTCGCAGCCCTCGACCTCTCCGGCAACTCACTCCAAGAGTTCGGGCAAGCGTTTCGCGAGCGCGGTTGGGCGAGCGGCGAGTACGAGTGCGACGTCCGCGATGCGCTGGCGGTCACGACCGTGATGGAACAGATCGCCTCCCGATTCGGGCGGATCGACGTTCTCGTCAACAACGCGGGCATCAACGCCGAGGGGCTGGTTTCCGAACTCGACGTCGAGCTCTGGGACCGCTGCTTTGCGGTCAATGTCCGTGGCACGTTCAACACCTGTAAAGCGGTTCTGCCTGTCATGAAGGCACAGCGCACCGGTCGCATCATCAACGCGGCGTCGTTCGCGGCGATTGTGCCGAGCGTCGGTGCCTCGGCATACGCCGCATCGAAGGCTGCGGTAGTCCAGTTCACGCGCACCCTCGCCGGCGAAGTCGGCCCGTGGAATATCACCGCCAATTCCTATGCTCCCGGCATGGTCCCAACGGCAATCAACGGGTTCGCAGAGCTGTCGGAGAATGAGCAATCGCGCCGCCTCGACATGCTCGCCATCCGCCGCTGGGGCACGCCGCAGGATGTGGCAAACGTCGTCTCTTTCCTGGCGAGCGACCTTGCGGGCTACATCACCGGCACCCTCGTTGACGTCAGCGGCGGGAAGTTCAGCACACAGGTCCCGTCTGCGGCGTACGACGGTTTCCTTCCCTGAGCTGAACCGGTGCTGCCGGTTCAGCGGAGAACTCGGATGCCGTCGTATCCGAAGCAGCGCACGGCGGGCTTTCTGTCAAGACCCTCCCTGCCTTCTCCTTCGCGGCGTAGGTTCCCTTGAACATTCGTCACGTTCGAAGGAGAGCATTCTTATGCCAAGTCGCAATACAGTCGTCCGCAGCATGCACGATGTCGGTCTCGCCGCGTGGTTCGGCGGAGGGCTCATGGGAGCCGTCGGCCTCAACGGTGCCGCTGCCCAGGCGAAGTCGTCATCGGAGGGTCTTCACCTCGCGTCCGTCGGCTGGGCCAGATGGTTCCCGGTTGAGCTCGCGGCCATCGTCATGCACGGCATCGGCGGTGTCGGTCTCATTCTGAGCAACAAAGAGCGGCTCAAGAACCAGGAAGAGAGCCGCACGAACACGGCCGTCAAGTTCACCCTCACGATGGCCGCGCTTGCGACCTCCGCAACGTCCGGCATCCTCGGAAAGATCATCGACAACAACGCCGACGAGGGTGCTGAGGGCACGACCGAGCCGAAGCCGGACGCGCCCGAGGGTCTTCAGACCGCGCAGCGTGTACAGAAAGTGCTGCAGTGGGTGACCCCGGCACTCACGCTGGTCATTATTGTGCTCGGTGCCCAGCAGGGCGAGCAGCAACGACCGGTGAAGGGGCTGTTCGAAACCACGGCGAAGATGTTCCGCCGCGGGAACTTCACCTGAATCCGCGCTCCTCACTTGGTGAATGACGCGGGTGTCGCGAAAGCGCACCCGCGTCATCCGTTTACCAGCGGATGCCGTCGCTCACGAATGCCTCGACGTCGAAGAAAGCTGGACACGGGTGAGGTAAGGCATGCCATACTTAGGTAATGCTTACTACGACGGATGCTGCGGTGTCGACAACCACCCGCGTCGCCCCATCCTCGGTGCGACCGGTTGCGGCGACCGCGGGCGGCAGGGCGGCATCTGCCGTGAAGCCGGCGGCGCGCCCATACGCCGTCGCCGTCAGCGGCATCCAGCAACTGACCCCGACGTTCCTGCGCGTCACGTTCACCGGCCCCGAGCTTTCCGAGTTCGGCACCGATGGACTTGACCAGAGGGTCAAGGTCATGCTTCCTCTTCCCGGCGTCGGCCTCACCCCGCTCGACGACAACAACTGGTACGGCGCCTGGCGAGAACTGCCGGACGAGAAGCGCAATCCGCTCCGCACGTATACGGTTCGCGCCGTCCGTCCCGAGCTCAGCGAGATCGACATCGATTTCGTCGCACACGGTGATTCGGGTCCAGCGTCGCGATGGGTTACGCACGCCAAGCCCGGCGACGAGGTCGTCATCGTCGGCCCGACCCTCCGCACCGACGGACTGGTGTCCGGCGTCGAATGGAAGCCGGGAGACGCCACGTGCGTTCTGCTCGCCGGTGACGAGACCGCCGCGCCGGCCATCTGCGCGATCGTTTCTTCCCTTCCCCGCGAGGCGAAGGGATGTGCGTTCATCGAGGTGCCGTCGATCGCCGACGCGCTGCCGATCGACGCCCCCGAGGACGTCCACGTGACGTGGCTCGCCCGCGGCGATGCTGCCCACGGCTCTGCACTCGACCCCGCCGTTCGCGCGTGGACCGACACCTTCCTCGCCGAAGGGCACCAGAGCGACCGCGGTACCACCGTGAACTCCGGAGCGGATGGTGACCGCCTCGCCGACGTCGATATCGAAAACGGCATCCTCTGGGAAGTTCCCGAACCAGCCTCGCACTCAGGCGGGCTCTACGCCTGGCTCGCTGGCGAAGCCGGCGTGATCAAGACCCTGCGCCGATTCCTCGTTACCGAAACCGGACTGGATCGGCACCAGGTCGCCTTCATGGGCTACTGGCGCCTCGGCCGGGCCGAAAGCTAGCAACACCTCGCGCCTGGTGCGCACCCACAATTCACACTCTCTCGACGGCCGCACCCGCGGCATCCGTCACCCCGCATCTTTCGAAAGGGACCACCGATGCGCACTAACCGATTCACCCGAGGCGCCGCCATCCTGGCCGCGGCAACCGCGAGCGTGCTCGTGCTGTCCGGCTGCGCGACCGGTTCCGAGGAGAACACGGATGCCGCTGCGGCCGACAATTCCGCCTTCCCCGTGACGATCGAAAGCGCGCTCGGAGACGCTGTCATCGAGAGCGCGCCCGAGAACGTGGTCACCATCGGCTGGGGTTCCGCCGACACCGCCATCGCGCTGGGCACAACCCCGGTCGGCGTCGAAGCTGCAACCTGGGGCGGCGACGAAGACCAGTACTTCCCGTGGGTCCGCGAGGCAATCGAGGCAAACGGCGACGAACTGCCGACGACGTTCAACGTCTACCCGGAGATCGACGTCGAAGCGGTGCTCGAGCTCGCGCCCGACCTGATCCTCGCCCCGCAGTCCGGCATCTCGGCAGACGAGTTCGAGACCCTGAGCGAGATCGCTCCGGTCGTCGCATACCCGGACACCGCGTGGCGCACAACGTGGGATGAGCAGATCGAGATCATCGGCAAGGCGCTCGGCAAGAGTGACGAGGCCGCTGAGCTCATCACCGGCATCGAAGAGGACATCGCCGCGGCCGCGGCGGAGCACCCCGAGTTCGCCGGCCTCAGCTTCGCCTACGTCTACACCGCGGAGCCAGGCGCACTCGCGATCTATCAGGCTGGCGACCCGCGCGTTGACCTCATCTCAGGCCTCGGCCTGACGGTGGATGAAACCGTCGCCGAGGTTCCGCTTACCGACGGCAGCTTCAGCTCCACCGTTGGCCTCGAACGTGCCGACCTGCTCGACAACGTCGACGTGCTCTTCACCTGGTTCAACGATGAGGAGAACCAGAAGCTCATCGAGGCGCAGCCGCTCTTCGCCCAGATCCCCGCATTCCAGAGCGGTGCATACGTTCCGAGCGTCGACAACCAGCTCGGCATGGCGTCGAGCATGATCACGCCGCTGAGCGTGCCGTGGGCTCTCGACAAGTACATTCCGTTCATCGAGGATGCCGTCACCAAGGTCGCCAAGTAACCTCGCGTTGCTTCCACGATGACCGCAACGGTTGCGCCGACGAGCGCCGGGTTCACACCCGGAAGTCGGAGGCCAAGCGGTCTTAGGAAGACAATGGGTCTTACCAAATCCTTGGGTGT
>JAZQRG010000587.1:0-2697 GCA_045629445.1 Mycetocola sp.
CGTCGAGCAGAAGCTGCCGAACACCACCACTGGTGACCTCGCCACGTACAGCGATCTCATTGGTCGCGGTCTCCCACATCAACAAGCCGCCCACGGGATAACTCCGGTAGAGCGAGCGCATCAGGCCTCGGACCTGATCCCGATTCCAGACGTAGCCGCGTTGAAACTCGGGGAGAAGAACGGTGCCCGAGTCGATCTCGTCGAGCAGGGTGGACAATTTGGGCATTCGGAACCTCTCGGGAAACAGAACTGTAGAGCGGGAAGTCAGATAAGCGGGGTGAGGAACGGGCTGGGTTCGCCATGCCAAGTCACCGACAGTTGCTCTCGCGCACGAGTACATGCGACGAACAGGAGAGAGCGTTCGCGTTGTACGTCGCGCTCGTGGCTGTGTTCGTCCTCGCTCACCGGGGTAACGGCATATGGAGCGGGAATCTGTTTACTGGTAGCGGCACCGACCGCCAGGCAACGAAACTCGAGACCTTTCATGCGGTGCATCGTTCCGATCGAGACACCGTCGTTGCCGTTGCGCGAGTCGGACAAGTCGGAATTCGGGATGCCCTGTTTCGTGAGAACATCCGCAAGGGACTCCCCGATTTTTTTGGACCGTACAGCGATCCCGATCTCCGACGGCGCGATTCCGCTTTCGATCCACTCCTGCACTTTGTCGGCAATGAAAGCGAACTCGACATCTCGCGTTCCGAAGCCTCGAACGGCGGGGTGATCGCCGTGAATGTCCGAGCGACAGCAGGCAATCGAGTCGAAGTGGTCGTTCATGTCGTCGATGCGACATCCCTGTATCAGGCCGAGACTCCACCGCAGAATCTCTGCAGTGGTGCGGTAGTTGATAGACAGACGGTTGGATCTTCCCGTTACCTTGATGCCGAGCTCGCGCAGACTGACATGGTTGTTGTAGATGCGCTGATGGGTGTCACCGGCGAGGAACAGGTCGTCTGACGCTTCCGGCACCGCAGCACGCAGGAACCGCCACTGATCGGGGCTCAGGTCCTGAGCTTCGTCGACAACAATGTGGCGGTAGGGCTTGTAGTCGCGTTGTTCGAGAATCTTCGTCGCTTCTCGACGCACGGTTTCGTGCGTGTGCAGCGCACGTGTCTTCAGTGCTTCTTCGAATTCCCACACTGCTTGCCACACCTGTGCTTTCTGAGTGGCACCGAGTCGCCGCCCTCTACCTGTTCGCTTGGCAGCGAGGTACTCAGTTGCAGAACTGACACGTTGCGCGAGCACCACCTGGCGCCACTCTTCGCCGAGAAACGCTTCGGTGAAATCGATGTCCAGGTCGTCGATGATGCTTCGCCAGAGCTTCTTCTCGTCCGCGGAACTGACCATGTGGGGGCTACCGTGCACATCGCGGAAAACACGATGAGCGAGACGGTCGGCGTGCTGGACGTCGATGCGGGACGTGACGTCGGAACCCTCAGTGAGCAGTTCGATGCCTTCTCCGAGCGAATCGGACAAGGTCGAGGTGAAGGTTGTCACGAGGACTTGTCCTTCGCCCCGTTCAGCCAATCGGCGTGCACGATGCAGCGCGACGACGGTCTTACCGGTTCCCGGCCCGCCCGTCACACGCGCCGGTCCCCGATAGGTTGCATCCACCGCGGCCCGTTGCGCGGGGTGGAGATAGATCCGCCATAAAGCGAAGGGGTGGGCGAAGACCGCCATCATCTCCGCAGGACCGTCGACGAGAAGCACGCGGTCGGAGCTGCGTTTGATTGCGGCGTCGAGGTCGTCGGTGTCCACGGGTCCGTCGAGGATTTCGGCTCCGAGATCTGTCCACACCTCGTCGGGAGTCATGCCGGCAGCGAGGCCGTAGAGGACCTGCCACTGGATAGTGGGGAAGTAGGGTTGGGCTGCGTCGAGCTGGGAGTCCTCAGCCAGCAGCCGCGCGAAGCGTATTGCCTTCTCGTCCAGTCCGAGCCGGGCAAGTTCGTTGTCCTTGACGTGCTCGAACAAATAGTTGGCAGAGAAATTCTCGGATTTGTGATCGAGATGAGCCAACTGCTCGTCAAGTGCGGCGTCATCGCGGACTTCGATGCCGCCGGTCGCTTGGTTGACGGAGACGTCGCGACGCTCCGCCCACACATACGCATCGTCGTGGGGTAGAACTTTCAGGAGAGTGTAGGTGTCCCCGTTCTTGGGGGCCAGCACGATGCCACGCCAGAACTGCGTGATGCGGATCGACCGGAAAAGGGGATTGCGTGCGTTCTTGATCTTCTCGAGATGGAGACCCGAGTGTGTGGCGGCGTCGAACTTCTCGAACACCTCTGTGACGCGAGCTTGGACTGTCGACTCGAGCTTCGTGAAGTCGAGGAGGAAGCCCTTGTCGATCGCAAGTGTTGCCAATATGCCCGCCCTCGTTCCCCGCTCCGCTGATTACCTGTTCATCGTGTTGTCGTTCCGACGAACCCAGACATTACGGATATGGGACGACAGGATCGAAGTACACCCTGAACGCGAATGACCGGTCGGGTTGTCGCGGTGTGTGTGAAGCGAACGGTAGCCCGGGGTGACTAGGAATCGCGTGGTCTCGTCTCGTCACCGGGCCGACAGTCACAGCTCCGTCAACCTTTGGCGCGTCCGGCTATGGGTACCGCCCACCGACGCCCGGATTTGCCAGTACGGGGAGCGCCCGAGCACGCGTACGCGCATCGCTTCGGATCTCACTCATTCGCGCCGAAAAAC
>JAZQRG010000588.1:0-4116 GCA_045629445.1 Mycetocola sp.
GGCTGTTCGTCAGCACCGAACCGATCAACGCGTCGAATCCGCTCAACCGGTGTTCCGTGTCGGCCGGCAACGGAACACCGCCGGCCCCGTGGACGAACATCGCGCCCCACACCTTGCCGCCGAGGGCAATCGGGACTCCGACGGATGACGTGATGCCGACACTTCTCCCGGCCCCGTCCGTGGACCCCGGAATCCGGTCCTGCCGCACAGGCTTGTGGGTGCGGATGACTTCTCGGGCCAGCTGGTCATCGTCGAGCAACCAGCGGTCGAGATCGATGATCGTCGAATCTCGCGCAGCCCACGCGGCGAACACCGCTGTTCGATCGCGATGGTCGAGGCGCAAGATTTCCACGAAGTCAGCGTCCACCGCCTCCGCGACATGGTGGGCTGCGGTCTCCAAAACCACTCGGGGCGAAGCCCCCTTCGCAACCAGTGCCGCGGCCGCGCGTAACGCGGCTATCTCACCGTCCACGCCGTTCGTGCGAGATGCGCCAGTCACTTTTGACCCCAACCGAGTCTCGTTGGCTAATCTGGGAGCGTTCCAGACCAAGCTTGCAGTAAAAGCTGAGCCCACGACAGAGGCCGGAGCACATGGGAAGTCGAGTGATCGTCGTCGATAACGACGTTCTGTTGCGGGAAGGGTTAGCGAGCCTTCTCGTTCGCACCGGGCATGACGTCATCGCACAGGCTTCGACTGCGGTTGGGCTGCTGGACGTGGTGCGTGATCTCCAGCCCGACCTGCTCATCGTTGATATCCGGATGCCGCCGACTCACACGATCGAAGGACTCGTCGCCGCGAAGTCCGTGAGGGCGGCGTGTCCCGGTGTCCGGATTCTGGTGCTGTCGTCGTACATCGAGGTGGAGCACGCCATCGATCTCCTCACCAGCGGTTCGGGCATCGGTTATCTCCTCAAGCAGCGCATCACCGAGATCGACACCTTCATCGCATCACTCGCCCGCATCGTGGCCGGCGAATCGGTCATCGATCCGGCGCTCGTCGGAGAGCTCGTGCTCGCTCGACGCACCAGCAATACGTTGGATCTGCTCACCCCCAGAGAACGGGAAGTGCTCGTACTCATGGCGGAGGGCCGATCCAACCTCGGGATCAGCAAGGCCCTCTATCTCACCGAGGGCACCGTCGAAAAACACGTCCATCGCATCCTCACCAAGATGGATCTCGGCAGTGAAGACACCAGCCACCGTCGAGTGCTCGCCGTCCTCACCTATTTGGACCAGGCACACTGACGACATCCGGGCTCAGGTCATCCTCGCCAATCCGGGCCACAGTCGCGGTCAGCAGCGCTGTCCGCCTGAGCGCGTCACTCATCAAGGCGGATAACGGAGCCACCCGGGATGAGGTGCGCTTCGAGGTACTCGATTCTCGGTGCGGGGCGCTCGTCGGGCGATTCGATGTGGTCGGCGATCAGGCGTGCGGCGTGCGTGGCGATCTCGCGGGTTGGCTGCACGATCACGGTGAGTTTCGGCACGAGCGCCTGGGCCAGGTCCCGGCTGTCGAATCCGACCACCGAGATATCCCGGCCGATGCGGAGCCCGGAATCATTCACGGCGGTTACGGCGCCGAGGGTGAGCTCATAGTTCGCGGTGAAGAGCGCGGTGGGGCGCGGCCGCAGGGCGAGGAGTTCTTGAGCCGCACGATAGCCTGCTTCGACCGTGAGTGGCACGAGACGCTCCAGCGCCGGGTCCACCGTGACTCCGTCAGAAGTCAGCGCGCGCTCGAATCCCTCGGTGCGCAGGCGCATCGACGAGATTGTCGGTTCACCGCTGACGAATCCGATACGGCGATGACCGTGATCGAGGAGGTGCCGGGCGCCGAGTGCTCCTGCCGCCGCATTGTCGAGAAAGACGCCATCGGCGTGGACGTCGTCAATGTGCCAGTCGAGCATGACAACCGGCACGTGCCCGGCGGCGGCGCGCAGTGCGTCCACGTCGTGCGGCGGGGTGACCGCAACAATTCCGTCCACCATGCGGTCCAGCAGCAGGCTGATGGGATCATCGCCCGGATCAGGGCTGGCTGCCACAATGACGCTGATCCCACGCGGGCGGAGCGCTTCCTCGACACCGGCGACGACCGTCAGATGGAAGTCGTTGTCGAGTGCCGGCAGCAGCACCCCAACTGTCCGCGATCGTCGCGAACGTAACGACCGAGCGTGCTGATTGGGCCGGAAGTCGAGCTCGCGCGCCGCCGTCTCGATGGCTTTGCGGTTGGCATCCAGAACGTTTCGCCCGTTGTAGTACTTGGATATCGTCGCGAGCGAGAGCCCCGTGGCCCGCTGGATGTCCTTGTATGTTGTCACAGCTCCGTCTTTCCCCTCATCGCCGCCCACGATCGCCACGATGGCCGATGCCTGAGGGTCGCGCCCGGCAAGTGTAATCTAACGCCATCGCGGCTCGAATCGTTTCGCCCGAGCGCCGAGGTATCGAGGGATGTGGCCAACCTCCGAAGGAGGTGCATTGAACGAAACGTTGAGTGTCGGGCGGAACATATTGACTTCGCCCACCGCCGCTCATAGTGTTCTAGGGGACGTAACGTTTCGCTCGCGCTCAAGGAGGAGTTCGCCTGATCCATCTCACTCTGCGTCCCCGTCTGCCCACGTCGTGTCAGTGCTCGACACCGGGCACACCGTCGTCACCATCGAATCGGCAACCATCCCGCACACCCCGGCGAGGTTTCGGCCTTGGCGCAGGACGACCACGCACGCACGCAGATCGGTGCCGTAGGTGCCACTTGATTGAGGAAAAATGAAAGCTTCGCCCGACTGGAACGACCCCGCCGTCTACGAGTGGGGGAGTGAACCTGCTCATGCCACTCTCGTGACGTACGACACGCTGGGGCAGGCGGTGCGAGCCGATCGCTCGGCATCCGTTTTCCAGGTCAGTCTCGACGGAGACTGGAAGTTTCGGTGGTCACCGAACCCGGAATCACGGCTCCTAGATTTCGCGGACGAGAACGCTGAGGATTCGGGTTGGGACTCACTCCCGGTTCCCTCCAGCTGGCAATTGCACGGGTACGACTACCCCATTGGGGCCAACACGGTCCTGCCGTGGACCGGCGAGAACGGGAAAAACGAACAACCAGCTCCCACCGGTGACTACCCGCACGCTCCGACACGTTACAACCCGGTCGGGCAGTACCGGACGACGTTCGAGGTGCCTGAAGGCTGGGCCGGCCGACGGACGTTCATCCAGTTCGAAGGCGTGGAATCCGCGTACTACGTCTGGATCAACGGGGAGCGCATCGGATACCGCGAGGACAGCTATACCCGCGGTGAATTCGATTTGACTCCACACTTGCACAGCGGGCGGAACGTGCTGGCCGTCGAGGTATACCGGTGGTCGACAGGCTCCTATCTGGAGAATCAGGACAACGTGCGGCTCTCGGGCATCTTTCGCAGTGTGCAGCTGCTCTCTCGCCCACCGATCCTCATTCGTGACTTCACCGTCAGAACTTCGCTCACCGATGACTTTTCTGAGGCGGCTCTCGAGCTCAACGTCGATGTGCGCGACTACACCGAAGCGCGATCTGGTGAGACCTTCCAGGTTCGGGCATCGCTCTTCGACGGAAAGGATGCGGAGGCTGTCGAAGTCTGGTCCCGATCGGTGCCGGTTGAACCGGTGGCTCCCGCCGGAGATGTATCCGCGGCGCTTACGGAGCCCGTAGCGTCGCCGCGGCTCTGGTCGGCTGAGCGTCCAGAGCTGTACACACTGGTTGTCGAGCTCTGCGACGCGAATGCGTCGGTGGTAGATCGCGTATCCACCCGCGTCGGCTTCCGCCGAGTGGAGATCGTCGACGGCGTTTACCGGATCAATGGGCAGGCGATCTCGCTTCGAGGGGTCAACCGACACGAGTGGAGTCCGCGAACCGGTCGCACCCTCAGTTCGGCGGACATGATCGCTGATATCACTCTGATGAAGCAAAACAACATCAACGCCGTCCGTACCTCCCACTATCCCAACGACCCGCGATGGTACGAACTCGCCGACGAGTACGGACTGTATGTGTTCGATGAGGCGAACAATGAGACCCACATCAACCGCATCGATGCTGAAGGGCAGCCGAACATCCCGGGCGATCGTCCAGAACTTCGGGAGCCCCTG